>NZ_KV814937.1:36035-74724 GCF_001814135.1 Neisseria sp. HMSC067H09
CGTCTGAAACCCGTAGCGTGGGCTTTGCCCACGACATGAGTGCAAAGACACGGATGGATTCGGATTGCCAGACCGCAAATTTTGCGGGCGTAGCCCACGCTACAACTCGCCGTCCCGACAACCTTACCCCCGCCCGCCCACGCCTTTCAGACGACCTTTTTTTCCGCTACCATAACGCCCGATACAAACACGGACAAACACCATGACCCCGACACAGCAACTCCAATCAGGCATACAGGCATTAGGTTTGGACCTATCCGCAGAACAGCAAACCCAACTGCTCGCCTATACCGGCCTGCTCAAAAAGTGGAATAAGACCTACAACCTCACCGCCCTGCGCGACGAAGCGCAAATGGTCAGCCACCACCTGCTCGACAGCCTGACCCTGCTCCCCTACCTCCAAGGCGCGCACACCATGCTGGATGTCGGCTCCGGCGGCGGACAGCCCGGCATTCCCGCCGCCATCTGCCGTCCCGACCTTAACATCACCCTCTTGGATGCCAACACCAAAAAAACCGCCTTCCTGCAACAAGCCGTCATCGAACTCGGACTCGCCAACGTCCGCGTCGTCAGCGGCCGCGTCGAAGCCGTTCAAGACTTCCAAGCCGACATCATCACCAGCCGCGCCTTCGCCGAACTCGCCGACTTCGTCAACTGGACGGCACACCTGCTGAAAGACGGCGGCCGCTGGGTCGCCATGAAAGGGGTGTATCCTGAAGAAGAAATCGCCAAACTCCCCGATACCGTCGCCGTCGAACGCGTCGAAGCCCTCCACGTCCCAGGCTTGGATGCAGAACGGCATATGGTGGTTTTGAAGAAGGTTTGAACCTTCCGAACGTTTAGCCTGAATATTGCAAAGGTCGTCTGAAAACCCGAAATAGGGCTTTCAGACGACCTTTGTATGTATGCGGAAGCATAAGCGTAGGCGTTTTGCCATTTCAGTCCGCTATAAAAAACCGCCCCATTACAGGGCGGTTTTTTGATTTACCAAATATCGGATTTGATTTTGCGTTTCAAACCCGGATGTTCGGAAAGTTTGAAGACGGGGTCTTTGCCCATTTTCAGTTTCGACGTGTAGTCCCTCAACAGCAGGAAGGCAAGCGGAGAGAGGAGCAGGATGGCGACCAGGTTAATCCATGCCATCGTACCCATCGCCATATCCGCCATATCCCAAACCAGCGGCACGTTGGCGACTGCGCCGAAATATACCCAGCCCAATACCATCATACGGAACAAGGCGGTCAGCAGCCAATGGCTTTTGATGAACTGCACGTTTGATTCGGCATAGGCATAGTTGCCGATGACGGTAGAGAAGGCAAACATAAACAGGATGATTGCCAAGAAGTCTGCGCCCCATGCGCCGACTTGGCTGATAATCGCTGCTTGGGTCAGCTCTGCGCCGCTCAAATCGCCGTAAGGTTGTTGGTAAACCAAAACGATAAACGCCGTGCAGGAACATACGATAATCGTATCGACGAATACGCCCAGCATTTGAATCATGCCTTGGGAAACAGGGTGTTTGACTTCGGCTGCCGCAGCGGCGTTAGGTGCAGAACCTTGACCTGCTTCATTGGAATACAGGCCGCGTTTGATACCGATCATCATGGTTTGCGAAATCAAGCCGCCGAGCAGGCCGCCGCCGGCTGCTTCAAAGTTGAACGCGCTGTCAAAAATCTGACCGAAGACGTGGGGAATCAGGCTGATGTTGGTGATGATGATGTAGAGCGCCATCAGCAGATACAAAGTCGCCATCAGCGGAACAAGCATTTCGGCAAAGCGGGAAACGCGGCGGATACCGCCGAAAATAATCGGCGCAGTCATGATGACCAATGCGACGCCGACCGCATGTTCGTCCCAGCCCCACGCGGCTTTGGCGGTTACGGCGATGGTGTTGGTTTGAACGGCTTCATAAACGAATCCGAAGCAGAAAATCAGGCTCAATGCAAATACGATGCCCAACCATTTTTGACCCAAGCCTTGGGTAATATAGTAAGCAGGACCGCCGCGAAAATGATGGTTGTCGTAATCGCGGATTTTGAACAACTGCGCCAGTGAAGATTCGACAAACGCCGAACTCATACCGATCAATGCGGTGATCCACATCCAAAATACCGCGCCCGGCCCGCCGCTACTGATGGCAATCGCCACGCCCGCGATGTTGCCCACGCCTACGCGACTGGCAAGTCCGGTAACGAAAGCCTGAAACGGCGTAATACCGTGCGGATCATCGCCTTGTTTGCGGCCGCCGAGCATCTCTTTGATACTGCGTCCGAGCAGGCGGAATTGTACGAAACCGGTGGCAAGTGTGAAGAACAGACCTGCACCCAACAATACATACACCAGCCCTGTCCACATCGGATCGTTGATTTTCTGAACCCATTGGTGCAGTAATTCGGTAAAGTTATCCATAAAAAGCCTTTCTAGATACGGCTCTCCGAAGGGATGATCCTGTCAAAGTGCCGCAAAGCTGTTTTCAGACGACATCGGGACAACACCCAACGCCAAAACGCGCTATTCTAGCAGACTGTTGACAAACTGAAAAAACTTTACAGTTTCAGCATTGGCATAATCTTGATAAATATCATAGAGTTTCCTTGTATTACATGACACAGGCTCCGATTTGGGCAAGCAAAAAAGGTCGTCTGAAGCATATTGCAGCTTTCAGACGACCTTGCTGTTTTACGGTCCATAAAAAACGGCATGGCAAGAGCCATACCGTCGTATGGGATAGTTTCGACTAAGCTTTCGGGTATGGGTTTTCCACACCTTCAATCAAGGCTTGCAGGTATTCGCGCAACTGTTTTTCACTGCAGCCCATCAGAAGCGCGTCTTCAAATGCGTCTTGCGCCGCCTGATAAAGCTCGGTCATGTTTTCCGTCATGACTTTCACTTTTTCAGTGCAGGATACGATTTGCCCGTCGTCGTCGTACCATTTGGGCATTTCAGGCATACTCACGTTGTTGCTTTCCTAGACTTAATTGAGAAAACGGGACGGATCGTTTTTCTTCACGCGGCGTGCAAAGGCGTATTTAGCGTTCCAGTATTTGTTGCTGAGGCTGGTGATTTCAATGCGTTTGCCGGTACGCGGAGCGTGGATGAAACGGTCGTTGCCGATGTAGAGTCCGACATGGGAAATCCTGCCGCGTCCCATCGTGCGGAAAAATACCATATCGCCCGGCTGTAATTCGCCGCGGGATATGCCGACACCCATTTTTGCCTGTTCGGCGGAGGTACGGGGGAGATTCAGCCCCATTGAGCGTCTGAAGATATGCTGCATGAAGCCGCTGCAATCGAAACCTGTGGATGCTGATGTGCCGCCGTAACGGTAGGCAACGCCCAAAAGCCCCATCGCGCTGCCGATGAGTTCGTCGGCACTATCCGAACTTCTCGATACACGGACGGGTGCGGCCGGAGCTGAAGGAATGGAATGTGCAACAGGAGTTGCCGCGCGCGCGGGTTGGAAATTTATCTGCGGAGCCTGTGCGGGGGCAGGCTGTTTTGCATCTTCAAATTGGTTTAAAACCTGCTGCCTGTTTTTAACGAACACGTCCAGTTCGTCGGCGTTTGCAAAATGAATGCCGGACAGCATACAGGCCGAAACCAATAGTGCCGCCAGCCTGGATAAGGCTTTCATGTTTGACTGATTCCATTTTCAGACGACCTGTCTGCCGCCTGCTATTATGTTATTCTGTATCTGGGATATTCAGGCGATTGTATATAAAAAACAGGATGTTTGGCAAAAAAGCGTCTGTTATATTGCGTTAAAGCGTTGTTTATAAAAAATTTTGCGAAAATATTCAACCAATGATGATACCTACTCTGCTCGCTATGCGCGACTTTTCCAGAATGCGCGAAATTATTACCGTACTGACGAAATACGGCTTGGGCGGCTTTGTGCAGCGCATCCGTTTGGGCGCGGCGAGCGGGGACGAAGTGCATCCCGACAGCCGTTATATGAGTACGCCGCGACGCTTCCGCAAAGCGTTTGAAGAGCTGGGGCCGACCTTCGTCAAACTCGGTCAGGTATTGTCCACGCGGGTCGATATTTTCGGGGCGGAGTGGATTGAAGAGTTCGAACAACTGCAAAGCAACGTCGCGCCGATACCGTCGTCTGAAATCTATACTTTGGTCGAAGCCTATCTGGGCAAACCCGTTTCCGAAGTATTCCGCAGCATAGACCCGAAACCCGCCGGCAGCGCGTCGGTGGCGCAGGTACACCGTGCCGAACTTTTAGACGGAACCGCCGTCGCCGTCAAAGTCAAACGCCCCGACATCGAGCCGGTCATTCAGGCGGATCTGCGGATTTTGAACCACCTCGCCAGACTGATGGAATCCGAAATCCCCGAAGTGCGCCGTTACCAGCCCGTATTGATGGTCGCCTATTTTGCCAAAAGTCTGGCGAAAGAAACCGATTTATCGGTGGAGCTGCGTTATATGCAGCGCTTCGGTCAGACCTTTTCAGACGACCTCTTGGTCCGTATCCCCGCCGTCTATCCCGACATTTCCAACCGGCACATCCTCGTACAAGACTACATCGGCGGCACGCTCCTGAAAGACGCCGACCTCGACACCATGCCCCACACCTTGCGCAGCGGGCTTGCCGGACGGATTACCGACACCCTCTTCACCATGATGCTGCGGCAAGGCTTTTTCCATGCCGACCCCCATCCGGGCAACATCTTCATCAACGACAACGGCGGCATCACCTTCATCGACTTCGGGCTGGTCGGACACCTCGGCAACACCCGCCGCCGCGAAATCCTCAACCTTATCAACGCCCTGACCAACAACGACGCGCTGCTCATCCAATACGTCCTCAGCGACTGGGCGCAGGGCGATTTGCCCGACGAAAACCTGCTCGGCGCCGATGTTTTGGAAATGCTGCTCAACTACGAACACACGCCCATCCGCGACCTGCGCGTCAGCCAAGTCATCAACGACATCACTTCCATCATGCGCCGCCACGGGCTGACCCTGCCCGGCGACCTCGTGATGCTCTTCAAAACCCTCATCACCCTCGAAGGCGTCGTCAAACGGCTCGACGGCAGTATCGAACTGCTCGAACGCGCCAAACCCATCACCGAAGCCGCTGTCAAAGAACAAGCCTCCGCCGCCCACATCGCCCGCAACGCCAAAACGCAACTGCGCACCCTGTTGCAAATGGCAGAGTCGCTGCCGCAAGACTTCTTCAGGCTGACCAGAATGCTGCAAAAAGGCAAATTCGGCATCACCCTAGACCTCAAGCAGTCAGACCGCATCAGCCATCAAATCGACAGTGCCGCCAACCGCCTGACCATGGGCATCGTCACCGCCGCCCTGATTATCGGTTCGTCCATCGTCATGAGCATAGACACCGGCCCCAAGTTTATCGGCTTCGTCGGCTACCTTATCGCTTTCGCCAACAGCCTGTGGATTATCTGGTCGGTGTGGCGGTCGGGGAAGCACTAGCTGCACGTTTACTCAGATAATCAATCAGCTCAAAAACAAACAGGTCGTCTGAAAACCAAGGGCGCAGGATTCGCCAAAACGTTTTCAGACGACCTTGATTTCCCTGCGGACGCAACCATATAGCCGTCAATCCGTCATCCAGATATAACAGAGGAATTTATGCCGCAAACCCAGATCAACCACGCCGACATCCGCACCCGTTTCATCTTCGACGATATGCCCGTTCGCGGTCTGCACGTCCGCCTTGAAAACGTATGGAAACACATCGTCGGACAAAAACACTATCCCGCCGCCATCCGCCGCGCCTTGGGCGAACTCCTTGCCGCAGGCGCGCTCCTGTCCGGCAACCTCAAAACCGACGGCACGCTCATCGTCCAAGTTCAAGGGCAAGGTCGTCTGAAAATGCTCGTCGTCGAAGCCACTTCCGACCAAACCGTCCGCGCCACCGCGCGCTGGGACGAAACCGCCGAAATCAACGACGACGAAAGCCTGACCGACCTTCTCGGCAGCAACAGCGTCTTCGTCCTCACCCTTCAGCCCAAAGACGCAGAACCTTGGCAGGGCGTCGTCCCGCTCGAAGGCGGCAGCATCGCCCAAATGCTTATCAACTACACCAAACGCTCCGAACAGCTCGATACCCAAATCGTCCTTGCCTCATCGGACGATGCCTGCGGCGGACTTTTGGTGCAACGCCTGCCTGAGACAGAACCTGACGCGGCATCATGGGAACACGTCGGCACGCTGGTTCAAACCCTGACTCCCGAAGAACTGACCGGGCTGGACGCGCAACACGTCCTCTACCGCCTCTTCCACGAAACCCCTCCTCGCGTCTTCGATCCCGAAAGCATCGAATTCGCCTGCACCTGTTCGCGCGGAAAAGTCAGCGATATGCTGCTCATGCTGGGCGGCGAAGAAGTCGGCGGCGTGGTCGCAGAACAAGGCAGCATCCAAATCGACTGCGACTTCTGCCATACCAAATACGTCTTCGACGAAACCGATGTCAACGCCCTCTTCGGTGCCGATGTCGTCAACGCCGTCCTAGACGAAGCCAAGCGTCTGCAATAAACATCAACGCTTAATATTAATTAAGCAAAGGTCGTCTGAAACCAAACATGCGGTTTCAGACGACCTTTTATTTCAAATCTTCAAAAGATTAGATTATTTTTTGTTCAAAGAGTCGCGGATTTCGCGCAACAGCAATACTTCTTCGCTAGGCTCTGCAGGTGCTTCTTCGGCAGGTGCTTCGGCTTTTTTCATGGAGTTCAACGCTTTGATAACGGCAAAAATCGCAGCAGCAATGATCAGGAAGCTGATAACGGAGTTAATGAATAGGCCGAGGTTCAGGGTAACAGCACCGGCTGCCTGGGCTGCTGCCAAGCTGGCATAGCCGCCTTCCGGAGCAGCTTGCGCGCCGTCTTTCAGGGTAATGAACAGGTTGGAGAAGTCAACGCCGCCGATCAACAGACCGATAGGGGGCATGATTACGTCGTCAACCAAAGATTTAACGATGCCGCTGAACGCAGTACCGACGACCATACCGACTGCCAAGTCGATAACGTTGCCGCGCATAATAAACTGTTTAAATTCTGAAGCAATAGACATAAATGTCCTCCTGTATGTTTGTGGATAATAAAGTGAAATTTTAAAAAAAGCGCATCCGAAACGACGGACGGGCTTTTCCAAACCGGCAGGCATGGTATCGTGTTATTCGTTAAACAAAATTTATAAAAGTTAAAATTTGTATATATGACAAAATTCCCGAAATATGCCGCCTTTTATATGAAAAAAGAACCGTCTGAAATCGAAGTGTAACTTTTTTACACCACTTATTCAGACGGATTTTTGCGTAATAAGTTGTCTTTTTCTACGAAATATTACAAATAATTACGCCTCTTCATCGTTCAGGGCGTTGATGCTGTAACCGCCATCAACGTAAGTGATTTCGCCGGTAATGCCTGAAGAAAGTTCGGAGAGCAGGAAGGCGGCAGTGTTGCCGACTTCGTCGATGGTTACGTTGCGGCCGAGCGGGTTGTGGGAAGCGACGTGTCCCAAGAGTTTGCTGAAATCGGCAATGCCGGAAGCAGCGAGGGTTTTGATCGGACCGGCGGAAATGCCGTTGCAACGGATGCCTTCTTTGCCCAAGCAGGCGGCGGTAAAGCGGATGCCTGCTTCGAGGCTGGCTTTTGCCATGCCCATGACGTTGTAGTTGGGAATCGCACGAACCGCGCCCAAGTAGCTCAGGGCGACGATGGCGGAGTTTCTGCCGCGCATCATCGGACGGGCGGCTTTTGCCAATGCGGGCAGGCTGTATGCGGAAATTTCGTGTGCGGTGTTAAACGCTTCGCGGCTGATGCTGTCGAGGAAGTCGCCGCTCAAAGCTTCTTTCGGAGCAAACGCGATGGCGTGCACCAAACCGTCGAGGCCGTCCCAATGTTTGCCCAAGTCAACGAAAACTTGGTTGATTTCGTCGTCGCTGGCAACGTCGCAGCGGAACACGAGTTCGGAACCCAATTCGGCGGCCATTTTGCGGACGCGCTCTTCCAGTTTGTCAACAACGTAGGTAAACGCCAAATCCGCGCCTTGTTCGCGGCAGGCTTTGGCAATGCCGTAAGCGATGGAACGCTCGGAAATCATGCCGGTGATCAGGATTTTTTTACCTTGCAGAAAACCCATTTTTTGTCCTTTAAAGTGTGGTATTGCGGTTTGATGAAACTGGGCATTATAGCAAACTGGGGGCGGTTTCGGTATAGAAAACAAGAGATAACCTGTCGTCCTGACGGAAAACGAAGGTCGTCTGAAACCTTTTCAGACGACCTTTGCACATCAAATCCCTTATAATGCCGCCCATTGTTTTCAACGGAAAAGGCTGTCTGAAATGACCCAAAATGCAAGCAACCTCTGCTGGCTCGATATGGAAATGACCGGGCTTGACCCCGAACGCGAACGCATTATCGAAGTCGCCATGATTATTACCGACTCCGATTTGAACGTCTTGGCGCAGTCCGAAGTTTATGTCGTCCACCAAAGCGACGAACTGCTCGACGGCATGGACGAATGGAACACCGCCACCCACGGGCGTACAGGATTAACCCGGCGCGTGCGCGAATCGCAACTCACCGAAGCGGAAGTGGAGCAGAAACTGCTGGACTTTATCGCGCAATGGATTCCCGAAAAAGCCACGCCTATGTGCGGCAATTCCATCCATCAAGACCGCCGCTTCATGGTCAAATACATGCCGCGCCTCGAAGCGTATTTCCACTACCGCAATCTGGACGTATCCACCCTGAAAGAACTCGCCAAACGTTGGAATCCGCCCGTTGCCAAAGGCGTGGTGAAACGCGGCTCGCATCAGGCTTTGGACGATATTCTCGAAAGTATTGAGGAAATGCGCTACTACCGCGAAAACTTCTTGAAACTGCCTTAAATCACTGCTAATAGTAACTGGAAACACAAAAAGGTCGTCTGAAAACTCAAATCCATCCTTTCAGACAACCTTTTTATATTTTGAAAGTCTGTGTAGCGCGCTTACGTCAGTCATACACCCTCCCGAAATCTACGCATCTCCTGCCAAATGCCGCCGTATCAATGCGGTAAACCGACAAAAATGCCGGTTCCAAATTTCAAGATTCTGAACAAACGCTGACACACAATTACAGAAAACAGTATAATACACTACTCAAAATGCCTATTCCGATGCCATGACCATCATTCCCAAACGATTATCGCTGCAAGATATCGTCCCGACAGAACCCCCTTTCGAGGGCAATCTTCGGGACTTTTTGCCTTTGCGGCAAATCATGGAAGACGGGGACGAAAAAGCAGTATACCGTATGTGCGGCATGCTGCTTGGCGGCAAGGAAAACCGTAGGGCATTATCAGGCATAGAATACATCGCATCCGGAGGGTTTCCGGATACGGCATACAGGTTGCTGCACTGGAGCGACCGTTTCGGACTGTCTGCCGACAAACTGCTGGATGCTTACGCAGATTTCGGTGAACGCGGGTTCTTAGCGGCGCAAACCGCGCTGATGCGTTATTACGCAGAACGCAACGACCTGCAATTTCTCTATTGGGCACAATGCGCCGCCCCGCAATCCCCTGAAGCGCAATACCTTATCGCGCGGCAGTATGCCCTGGCGGGTAATTGGGAAAAGGCACTAAATTGGTACAACCAGGCAGCCTCCCAGGGCTGGGCGCAGGCATGCCTGCAATTAGGGAAATCCTTCCTTTACGGCTGCGGCGTTTCTGCCGACTCTGCGCAGGCAGAAGTCTATTTGGAATATGCCGCCGAACACGGCTGGGTCGAAGCGCAAATCCTGCTGGCAGATTTATTGTCGGCAAAAGGAAACAAAGACGCCCTGTCTTGGTACAGTCTTGCCGCCGTTCAGGGCAGCGCGGCGGCGCAAACCGCCTTGGCACGGCAATATCTGACCGGCAAGCTGACCGACCGCGACCCGTTACAGGCGTTCAAATACGCCAGAACTGCCGCAGACAGGCAGTTTCCGGACGCGTTATGCCTGATGGGCGACCTCTGCCGCTACGGACTGGGCATACGCCCCGACTTATCCGCCGCGCAACAATACTACCGCCACGCCGCCGCATTGGGCAGCATGGCCGCCGTACAGAAGCTGCTCAGCGAGGCCGCCCTGCACCAACCCGAACATTACGAAAAACTCAAATCCGAAGCCTTGCAGCGTCAGGAAACCGAGCAGCTTTGCCGCTCTGCCGCCGCCTGCCTTGACGGCATCGGACAAAAAAAAGACTACGCGCGCGCACGACAGCTTTATCTGGAAGCCGCCGTCTGCAATCATGCCGATGCAGCAGCCGGTTTGGGCAAAATCTATTATCACGGTCTGGGCATTCCTGCCGATGCCGGTTCGGCGGCGTACTGGTTCGGCATAGCGGCGGAACAAAACCATCCTGAAGCGCAATATTATTCGGCATTCCTCCTCTACCACGGACAAGGTACCGCCATGAATGTTCCCGCCGCCTACGATTACCTTCAGGCGGCAGCAGACAACGGATATGGCAACCCGCAGGAACTCAGGGCAATATTGGAGCAATGGCAGTGCGAACGTTGAAGATAAGCCGCCGTTGATTTCCATCCGGCAATAATAAAAGGTCGTCTGAAAACTTTCAGACGACCTTTTGTCTTTTGCCGAACTCTTTTAATCGGACAATTCCGCTTTCGATTCTTTATCTGCTTTCGCCGACCAATAAGATGCGAGCAGCGAGCCAGAAATGTTGTGCCACACGCTAAACAGCGCGCTGGGTACGGCGACGACAGGGGCTGCGGCAAAATGCGCGGCCGCCAATGCCGCACCCAAACCGGAATTCTGCATACCGACTTCGATGGCGAGCGTTTTTTGCGCATCGTACGGCAGCTTGCAGATTTTGGCTGCGAAAAAGCCGAGCAGGTAGCCGATGGCGTTGTGCAACACCACGACACCGAAAATCAACAGTCCGCTCTCAATGATTTTGCCTTTGCTCGCGCCGACGACCGCACCGATAATCAGCACAATGGCAACGACAGAAACCAAAGGCAAGGCAGCGGTAGCGCGTTCGGTCTGTTTGCGGAACACAGTATGTGCAACCACGCCGAGCGCGATGGGCAGCAACACCATTTGAACAATGGAAACAAACATCGCCTGCGCATTGATGTCGAGCATTTCACCTGCCAAAAGCAGGAAAATAGCAGGCGTCAGCAGCGGAGCCAGCAAGGTGGAAGCCGATGTAACTGCGACGGACAAGGCAACGTTGCCGCGCGCCAAAAAAGTCATCACATTGGAAGCCGTACCGCCCGGACAGCAACCGACCAAAATCACGCCCACAGCAACTTCAGCAGGCAAATTTAACAACTTGACCAAAAAATAGGCAGTCAGCGGCATGATAATGAATTGAGCCGCCACGCCGATAAGGACGGCTTTTGGATGACTGGCGACAATTTTAAAATCTGACGGCGTCAGCGTCAGCCCCATGCCGAACATAATGATGCCCAAAAGCCAAGTGATGTAAGGCAGTACCCACTTGAACAATTCGGGGTCGAAGAAAGCAACGGCGGCGCACAATGCCGCCCAAAATGAGAAGGTTTTGCCGACAAAGTGGCTGATTCGTGCAATAGTGTTCATAAATAGTATGTGCGGTACGGTTGATAAGATTATTGATAAGGAGAACAGTGAAATAAAGCAACACACAAACATCAAAATCTGTTTGGCCGTTGATATTTGTTTCACATCCGTCTAAACGCGAAGCATACACGGCTTTGTAACGGGATGTAAAGAAAAGGTCGTCTGAAAGCGTTTCAGACGACCTTTAAGCCATTCTGCCCTCACTCAAACAACCTGCCCTGCGCCAGCAACGCCTTCACGGGTGCGAAATCGCAGCGGTGTTCGGGCAGCACACCGTATTTTTGCAGGGCGGCGAGGTGTTGCGCTGTGCCGTAGCCTTTGTTTTTGTCGAAACCGTATTGCGGATAACGTTCCGCCAACGCATACATCTCGGCATCGCGCGCGGTTTTGGCGAGGACGGAGGCGGCGGAGATTTCGATGATTTTGCTGTCGCCCTTGACGACGGCTTCGGCGGAAATGCCCAAATCTTTCGGAACGCGGTTGCCGTCTATCAATACCTTATCCGGCACGACCGCCAACCCGTGTACGGCACGGCTCATTGCCAGCATGGTAGCGTGCAGGATGTTGAGTTCAGCGATTTCTTCGGGCGACGCGGAGGCGACGCTCCACGAAACGACTTGTTCTTTGATCAACACCGCCAAAGCATCGCGCTTCTTCTCGCTGAGTTTTTTCGAATCGGTCAGGCCGTGCAGGTCGTAACGTTCGGGCAGGATGACGGCGGCGGCAAACACGCTGCCGACCAGCGGCCCGCGCCCTGCTTCGTCCACGCCCGCAAGGAGGATGGGAGACATAGCGTTTCAATGATACGGTTCGGTTAACGGGAGAGGTCGTCTGAAAAAGTTTTTCAGACGGCCTTTTAAATGATATAGCGGGTTCAAATAAAAATAATGTCGGGTTTACTACCATTATTTTTATCTGTACGGGAGCAGCGACAGTTTTGCAGTGAACCCAAGCCCGCCGCCCTACCCTGTTTTATGCTGTGAAACGGTTTTCGCGGGCAAAGCCCACGCTACAAAAAAGGCCTGTCAATTTCGGTGGGCATTCATGTCCGACAAGCCATATGGCCTATTCACTTAATTTTTGATGCAGAGTGCCCATCACCCGCCGTCATTCCCGCGCAGGCGGGAATCCAGAAGTTTGAAATGATGGCAATCTCTAATAGTCCTGACAAGTTGAGGACTGGATTCCCGCCCGCGCGTGGTTTTCTGATTTGAATTTACTGCAAAACCATCAGACTCGGTCCGCAGGTCGGGCATGCTCATCAAACAATAAGTATCAGAGGTCGTCTGAAAGCGTAGCTTCAACGAAGTGAAAACGGGTGCAGCGGGTTTCGCTAAAAGCCTGCTTCGGACAATACGGCTTCAGCCGCCAATGCATCGGTATCTTTCTTCAACAGCAAATGCAGTTCGCGAAAATCCTGTTTCAGCGCGGCGGCGGCTTCGGGGTGGTCGTACCAATAGGCAACGGCGGCGGCGAGTTTTTCCGGCTCGGCATCGTGTTGCAAAAGTTCCGGCACGGCGGCTTTGTCCAACAGGATATTGGGCAGGCCGACATGCGGCACTTTGACTTTACGTTTCACATAAAAATAGGTCAGCGGCGAAATTTTGTAGCTGATGACCATCGGCCGTTTGCACAAGGCGACTTCAAGGGTGGCGGTGCCGCTGGTTACCAAAACAACATCGGCGGCGGTGCAGACGGTATCGGACTGTTTGTCGGTGATGGTAACGGGAATGGAGGAAAATTCGGGCTGCGCCAGAATTTCACCGATGCGCCTGCGAGTAGCGGCGGTGGCGGCGGGAAGCAGGAATTGCGCCTGCGGATAGCGTTTGAGCAGCAATAAGGCCGTCTGAAAAAACAAAGGAGCCATATAGTCGATTTCGCTGACACGGCTGCCCGGCAGCAAGGCGAACACGACAGCTTCGGTTGCAACGCCCAACTTGGCGCGCGCGGCGGCACGGTCGTCGTCCAGCGGCATGGTTTGCGCCATCGGATGACCGACAAACTCGGCTCTGCCGCCCGCATCAAGGTAAAGCTGCGGCTCCATTGGGAACAGACACAGCACGCGGTTGACCTGATGCACGATTTTGTTCACCCGTTCGCGCCGCCACGCCCACACCGACGGGCTGACATAATGGACGGTAGAGATGCCCGCCTTTTTGAGTTTTTCCGCCACGCCCAGATTGAAATCGGGCGCGTCGATGCCGACAAAGACATCAGGTTTGATGCGGATAAGGTCGTTCACCAGCCCTTTGCGGATTTTCAGGATTTCGGGCAGGCGTTTGACCACCTCGACAAAGCCGCGCACTGCCAGTTTTTCCTGGTCGTACAGGCTCTCAAACCCTTCCGCCTTCATGCGTTCGCCGCCGATGCCGATGAATTTCGCATCGGGGCGGCGTTGTTTGATGGCGCGGATAAGGTGCGCGCCGAGCAGGTCGCCGGATGCTTCGCCGACGCTGATGGCGATCAGTGGGGAATGGTTCATCATCGTTACAGGAAAATAGATTGAGGTCGTCTGAAAAGGTTTTCAGACGACCTTATGAGATTATTCGGTAGGAATCGGCTCAAATTCGGCAGCGGATTGCGAAAACGGTTCGGCAAAATCGGTTGCCCCGGGTGCATCGCTGTCCACCAATTCGTCGATGTCGATATTGTCGTCCTCGCCTTGCGGTAATGTTCCGCCGGTTTGGCGGCTGCGCACTTTCATGTAGAGGTCGCGGGTGTAGCTGTATTTGTCGATGGCTGCGCCTTCGAGGCTGTCGGTCAGGTCGAGCAGTTCTTTACGGGTGTTGATGGCCTGCAGGCCGATTGTGCCCCAGCGTCCTGCTCTGGTGTGGAAGACGGCGTTTTTAACTGGGTAGACGGTGGTAACGGCGTTGCCAATGGTATCGCGTACGGTAGATGGGCCGAACAGGGGGACAACGAAGTAGTTGCTGTTTTTCCAGCCCCATGAGGCGAAGGTGTCGCCGAGGGTGTTTTTATTGCTGGGTACGCCGCCTGCACCGGCTACGTCGATTAAACCGCCAAGGCCGAAGGTGGTGTTGATGCCGACGCGGACGAGGTCTTCGCTGGCGCGTTTGACGTCAAGGCGCAGAACATTGCTGCCGAAGCTGACGACATCGCGCAGGTTGTTGAAGAAGTTGCTCACGCCGGTGCGGACGGGCTTGGGCGTTATTTTGCGGTAGCCGCGTGCGACGGGGGCGAGGACGTATTGGTCGGCCTTGTCGTTGAATTTGAATACGGCGCGGTTGTAGCCTTCGTAGGGGTCGGCGGGATTGGTTTCGGCAAATGCGGGGGTTGAGGCCATGCCGATGAGGAGTAGGAGTGAAGCGGTGGTTTTTTTCATGGGTTTAACCAGTCTTTGATTTCGTAAAGCTCGGACAGGGTACGCACGGATTCGGGTATGCCTTGCAGGGTGATTTTTCCGTCCGGACGGCGCAGTGCGTCAAGCAGCAGGGACACGCAGGCGGAATCAGCGCGTCCGACGCCGCTCAAATCGACCGCGCGGGTGTCTTTCAGACGACATTGCTGCCTGAAGCGGGTAAAGGCGTCGGCGGTCAAGGTTTTGACGGTAATGTCGCCGCTGATGTGCAACGTGCCGTCGCGAAGTTCGGTTTGCATGGCTGTCTTGTCAACTTAATCTTGGATGATAAAACCTGAAGGTTATTGTGTGCGAAAGCCATGTCGTCTGAAAACGGACGGCATGACTTATCTTTGCATTATTTGCTGCCGTTTTTGGCTTTCAGTTCGGCAATCAGTCCGTCCACGCCTTTGGCTTTGATGGTTTCGCCGAATTGGTTGCGGTACACGGTTACCAAGCTTGCGCCTTCGATGGCGACGTTGTAGGCGCGGTATTTATTGCCGCTTTGGTAGGTGGTAAAGTCCATGTTGACGGGTTTTTGACCGGGTACGCTGACTTCGGCGCGGACGATGATTTCTTTGCCGCCTTTATTGACAACGGGGTTGTCTTTGACGTTGACGTTGGCGTTTTTGAATTTCAACATGGTGCCGGAGTAGGTGCGGATCAGCAGGGTTTGAAATTCTTTGGTCAACGCTTGTTTTTGCGCGTCAGACGCGGTACGCCAAGGGTTGCCGACTGCCAGCGCGGTCATGCGTTGGAAATCGAAATAGGGAATCGCATAGGCTTCGGCTTTTTGGCGGGCGGTGTTGGCATCGCCGTTTTTTAAGATGCTCAATACTTGAGTGGCGTTTTGACGGATTTGGTTCACTGCGTCGGCAGGGGCGGCAACCGCCATGCTGATGCTCAAGATGCCGATGCTCAGTGCGCTGATGAAAGAGGTTTTTTTCATGATTAAGTGTCCTAAAAGTATGAATATGATGGTGTACGTTTACTCGGTGGCTTTTGCCGCATCGTCGCCGCCTGCCGCGTTTTTCTCGGCGAAGCTGGTCATGAATTTACCGATCAGGTTTTCCAGAACCATGGCAGAGCTGGTAACGGAAATGGTATCGCCTGCGGCGAGGGGCTCCGTGTCGCCGCCTTGTTGCAGACCGATATATTGTTCGCCCAACAGGCCGGAGGTCAGGATTTGCGCGGAAACGTCGCTGCTGAACTGATATTTGCTGTCCAAATCGAGACGGACTTTCGCTTGATAGGATTTCGGGTCAAGCTCGATGGAGCCGACGCGTCCGACCAATACGCCCGCAGATTTGATCGGCGCGTTGGCCTTCAGGCCGCCGATGTCGCTGAAATCGGCATATACGGTATAAGTCTTGCCGGAATTGCCGAACGCTGTACCGCCCGCCACGCGGAAAGCGAGAAAGCCGACCGCTGCCACGCCGAGCAGGACAAACAGTCCGACCCAAAATTCCAATACATTTTTTTTCATTAAAGTTCCTTGAATATCCAATGTTCTTTGTTTCGTTTTCAGACGACCTGTCAATCCGTAAACATCAATGCGGTCAACACAAAGTCAATTGCCAAAATCGTCAGGGCGGACGAAACCACCGTACGCGTGCTGGCGCGTAAAATACCTTCCGAGGTCGGTACGCAGTGGAAGCCCTGATGCACGGCAATCAGCGTTACCGCCACGCCGAATGCGGCGGATTTGATCAGACCGTTGATTACGTCGTAATGGATCGTGATGTTGTTCTGCATTTGCGACCAGAAAATGCCGCTGTCCAAGCCCAGCCAGGTTACGCCGACCAAATACGCGCCGTAAATCCCCGCCACGTTGAAAATCGAAGCCAAAAGCGGCATGGAAAACACGCCCGCCCAAAAGCGCGGCGCAACCACGCGGGCGACAGGGTTGACCGCCATCACGTTCATCGCTTCGAGCTGTTCGGTCGTTTTCATCAAACCGATTTCGCTGGTCATCGCACCGCCCGCGCTGCTGGCAAACAGAATCGCCGCCAACACCGGACCCAGTTCGCGCAACAGCGAAGCCGCGACCATATAGCCCAAAATATCGGCGGATTTGAATTTCGACAACTGCGTATAGCCCTGCAAACCCAAAACCATGCCGACGAAAAGCCCTGAAACGGCAACAATCAATACCGACAGCACGCCGGCAAAATACACTTGGCGCACGCTCAGGCGCGGACGGACGAAAGCCGTACCGGATTTCGCCAGAATGTTCAGCAGAAACAGCGTAATACTGCCGAGGGATTGAATAAAGCCGAGGGTTTTCGCCCCGACGGAACGGATAAAATTCATAGGTTTCCATTACGGATTAACGGGTTTCAGACGACCTTGTAGGATAATGGTAATGGGTCGTCTGAAAAATGATTTCGGCTTCAGTCAACAACGGTTCAAACGTTTCAGACGACGTCTGCAAACCGAGGTCGTCTGAAAACTACCCAAGCAAATCTTGCTGCAAAGACGTTTGCGCGGGATAGCGGTATGCGACGGGACCGTCTGCCAAGCCGCCGACAAACTGGCGCACCCAAGGCGAATCCAGTTCGCGCATTTCCTGCGGCGAGCCGGAGAACATAATTTCGCCGTGCGCCAAGAAAATCACTTGATCGACGATTTCCAAAGATTTTTCAATGTCGTGCGTTACCATAATACTGGTCGAACGCAAAGCCTTATTGACGCGGCTGATCAAGTGGGCAATCACGCCCAAGGAAATCGGGTCGAGGCCGGTAAACGGCTCGTCGTACAACATGATTTCAGGGTCGAGCGCGATCGTGCGGGCAAGCGCGACGCGGCGCGACATCCCGCCGGAGAGTTCGGACGGCATCAGATTTTCCACTCCGCGCAGACCGACCGCGTTCAATTTCAACAAAACCAAATCGCGGATAACCGCTTCCGGCAGGCGCGTCAGTTCGCGCATCGGAAAAGCGATATTGTCGAATACAGACAAATCGGTAAACAGCGCGCCGTGTTGGAACAACACGCCCATACGGCGGCGGTGTTCGTACAGTTCGTCAGCCGAAAAGCCCGCCAAATCACGTCCTTCAATCAAAACCTTACCCGACTGCGGATGAATCTGACCCGTAATCAGCCGCATCAGCGTGGTTTTGCCGCTGCCCGAACCGCCCATCACGGCGGCGAAGTTTCCTTGGGGAATGCTGAAATTGATATTGTTCAGAATCGGACGGTCGCCATACGCGAAGGCAACGTCTTTCATTTCGATGAAGGGTACGGAACTCATGAAAGGGAAGATAAGGCGGGATGTATTTTAATTACTTGCATTGTAAAGCTTATCAAGGTGTCGGGCAATTTTCAGACGACCTTATCAAGAAAACGTCTGTTAAGAAGCGTGAAAATCATGTGTTTGGCAGAAATTTTAAGACCATTGGAATGGTTAAGATTGAAGTCTTGCAACCTGTTGTCTTCATTTCAGAACGGGGCGCGTTACAGAACTTAATAATCCTAAACATACCGTTTTTCGCCAGCGCGTGAAATTTTAAATTTATGGCAAGATTTTGTAGGCAAAGACACAACATTCTACAAACAAAACTTACATTTCAAATAATTTTGTGAAAGCCATCCCCTTTAAACAAACCGGTCTGCCTGCAAAACAAAGTTTGTTTCACAGGCAGACCGGTAATTGACTGCGTCAATTAAGCAGCGATTTTTTCGCACTCTTTGATGCAGGCAAGGCAAGACTCATAGCATTGTTTGCATTCTGCGTGGTGGCCTGCGTGTTGTTTGCACGCTGCGGCACATTGTTTGCACGCCTCAACACAGACTTTTGCCAAAGAAGGGGTCAGCGGAGAGTTTTGGGCGGCAAGGTTTTGCAGCGCGCCACACAATGCCAGCATTTGGTTGACACCTGTTGCGCAATCTTTCATGGAAGTATCGCCTTGGCTCAGCAGTCTGATGCAGTGTGCCAAACAGATTTGACCTGCTTCAACACAGTGGGCAGCCGCTTTTCTGGCTGCTTCATAGGTTTTGGACGCAGCAGCAGGGGCAGCGTGGGAATGGCCTTTATGGTCATGATGTCCGTGGGCGCGGGCGAATGAAGCGGCGGCTGCCAAAGAAACGGCTGTACCACCCAAGAATTGACGACGGTTCATACTGTATTTCCTTATGTAATCATTGATATGAAGTGAAACATAACGAATCGCTAAAATCGAAGACAGCAGCTTTCTGCGCATCATTGATGTCGTCTGAAATCAGCCGTTTATGAAATTTTGAGCGATTGAACTACACTTACCGCCGCAATCCTATCATTCAACGGTTCGACAGACAATAAATCGAAAGTCGAGAATATACTTAATGAAGTATAAAAAGGTGAAGCCTCCATATATTCCAAACTATAAAAAAACCCGCCAACGATGTGGCAGGCTTTTTTAACAGAATGAATTATTTGTCCGAATTATTTTGACGACGTAAAATAGCCGGAATTTCAAAATCGTCCAAAACAGATTGATTACTGAAATCTGCGGCAGTCAAATTCATTGAGCGGATGCCTCTGTTGGTGCGAACCAAGCCATCCACATTACCAGCCTGCGCAGGCTGAGCTGCTTCGGCATTTCCGCTAACCAATTTTTGTGTACGGACTGCCGCACGCATTTGGTTTTCGCTGCCGTTTTCTTTCAAACCGGTCGCAATAATGGTTACGCGGATAGCGTCTTCGCCCATATTGTCGTCTTCGGCAGTACCGTATTTGCATTCTGCTTCAGGATGCGCATTCTCGTTAACCACTTTCATGATTTCACGATATTCGGACATTTTCAGGCAATCCGGAGCGGTAGTGATGTTCACCAATACGCCGCGCGCGCCATCCAAAGTCACATTATCCAGCAATGGGCTGGAAATCGCTTGTTCGGTTGCCAAACGGGCGCGGTCGATGCCTTGAGCAAAACCGGAACCCATCATGGCGATACCTTTGATACCCATTACGTTTTTAACGTCGGCGAAGTCAAGGTTGATGAACCCGGGACGGGTAACTACTTCGGAAATACCGGCTACAGCATCGCGCAGGACGTTGTCCGCCGCACGGAACGCTTCACGCATAGTGACGTCTTCGCCCAATGCAGTCATCAGCTTGTCGTTCGGGATGATGATCAATGAATCGACCTGGCCTTTGAGCTGTTCCAAACCTTCTTGGGCGATGTGTACGCGTTTGCCTTCGTAGCCGAACGGACGGGTAACGACCGCAACGGTCAGGATACCCATTTCTTTGGCAATCTCGGCAACCACAGGAGCCGCACCAGTACCGGTACCGCCACCCATACCGGTGGTGATGAACAACATATTCGCGCCGCGAATAGCATCTTCGATGGCTTCGCGATCTTCTTGTGCCGCAGCACGGCCAATTTCAGGATTGGCACCCGCACCTAAACCACGGGTCAGATTAGTACCCAATTGGATGCGTTTGGCCGCATTATTTTTACCTAAAGATTGCGCATCAGTATTGGCACTAATAAATTCAACACCTTGGATGATGTTGGCAATCATGTTATTGATAGCGTTGCAACCGCCGCCACCCAAGCCGATTACTTTAATGACCGCAGGGCTTGCGGCTGATTCAGCTACGTCGTAAACAAATTCCATTCAAATGACTCCTGCGCGCCCTGCATCGAGGACGGTCCAAAAATTAGATATTATCCGTATTATATAAGAAGTCTTCAGACACTGGCAAAATACTTCTTATTCATTCACCATTACCGTTATTTTTTTACTACATTTTTTAACAAAAGCATACAGGTTCTTAATTGTTGCAAGTAGTTTCATTCCGACCCAACAGCAACTCATTTTCCCTGTAAGCAAGTAACGGAACAATCAGAAATTGTCTTTAACGAATTTCATCAATCTTGCCCACAAACTGATTTTTTCAGCCTGGTCATGAACTACGATAGCGCCGGTCACCGGTGCGCCGTCTTCCTCTCCCCTTGCCGCCTGCAAAAGACCGATGGCGGTTGAGTAGCGCGGATTGCGGATTCGTTCGGATACGCCGCCCATTTCCTGAGGTACGCCGATGCGTGCAGGCAGGCCGAACACTTCTTCGGCAAGCTCAACGATGCCGGTCAGCATAGATGCGCCGCCAGTCAGAACGATGCCCGATGTGAGGACTTCTTCAGGGAAGCCGGAACGGCGCAATTCGTTAAGGGTCAGCTCCAAGATTTCTTCGACGCGCGGACCGATGACGCTTGCCAAAACGCGGCGGGAAATCTGACGGGGTTGGCGGTCGCCGACGCTGGGGACTTCGACCATTTCGTCCAAGCCGTCCATATCGGGAATCGCCACGCCGTAGTGGATTTTGATGTATTCGGCAGCGCTGTGCGGGGTGCGCAGTGCTTGTGCCAAGTCTTTGGTAATCAAATCGCCCGCCACGGGAATAACGGCAGTATGGCGGATGGCGCCGTTGGTATAAACGGCAATATCGGTCGTACCGCCGCCGATGTCGATGACGCATACGCCCAAATCTTTTTCGTCTTCAGTCAAAACAGCCTGACCGCTCGCCAAAGGCTGAAGCATGATTTGGTCCATCTGCAAACCGCAACGATGGATACATTTTTGGATGTTTTGCAGGGCGGTATTGGCACCGGTAATGATATGTACGCGGGTATCGAGACGGACGCCGCTCATACCGATAGGCTCTTTGACGCCGGGCTGGTTGTCGATGATGTATTCTTGCACCACGGTATGCAGGATATTGTGATCCGGCGGGATGTTGATGGCTTTGGCGGTTTCGATGGCGCGGTCGATGTCGGCTTGCGAAACTTCACCGTCTTTGATTTTGACAACCCCTTGCGAATTCAAGCTGCGGATATGGTTACCCGCGATACCGGTCGTAACGTGGCTGATTTTGGTGTCCGCCATCAATTCGGCTTCATTGACTGCCTGCTGAATGGCTTGGGCCGTCGCGTCAATGTTGGTTACCATGCCTGCTTTAAGGCCGCGAGACGGTGCCTGTCCGAGTCCGACGATGTGGATTTCGTTGTCGTCTTGTACTTCGCCAATCAGGGCGATGACTTTGGATGTGCCGATATCGAGGGCACTGATATATTTACCTTGTTGTTCCATTATATTTGCTCGTTATTTCGCTGGAGTTATAGCTATTTGTCTGTATTGGCAATAGTTTGCTTCACGCCGTTTGCTTGGCTTTAGTCGTCTGAAACATTTTCAGACGGCGTCTCTGATGTGTAACGCACGGAAAATCCGTCTTTATACCGCATATCAACGTAGGATAACCGATTTTGATTTTTACGCAACAGCGTCGGCCAAATTTCGGCGAAAAGCTGTAGGCGTTTGATTTCGTTCTCTCTTCCCAGCCTGACGGTAATCCCGTTATCCAAGACCACCAACCAGGCGGAGCGCGGCGTATAAATCAGTTCTTTAATCGCCAGATTTTGCCGGCGGAGGATGTCGGAAAATTCTTCGTAGTGTTTGACCATGTCTTTGCCCGTACCCGGCTGTCCTTCAAAGACAGGCAGCTTGGCTTTAAGCTGGGCGTCAAACACATTGCCTTTGGAATCGACCAAACCGCCGCTGCGCCAATGGGCGACAGGCACGCGCTCGGTCAAATGGATTTCGACGGTATCGGGAAAGCGGCGGCGCACCATGGCGGAATCCACCCATGGCAGCTTTTGAAAGGCTGCCTGAATACCGTCCAAATCGGCACGGAAAATATTGCTGTGCGTGTGCTGTTGAGCGGCGCGCTGAAGTTCCTTCCCGTCCGAATAGGTCAGTTTGCCCTGTATGGACACTTGTTTGACGGGAAAATGATTGGAGTTGTATAGCCAGGCTATGCAGGTGCCGATGAGCAGCAATGCCATCAGCAGCAATAGCCAGCGGGTCAGCCGACCCAGTGCGCTTGCGTCATCCCACATGTGCGGTTTTCAGAATTTCAATACATAAATCGGCAAAATCCACGCCGGTATGGGCAGCGGATTTCGGTACTAAACTGTGGCTCGTCATGCCGGGCAGCGTGTTGATTTCCAAGAGATAAAGTTTGCCGTCGGTATCTTTGAGGAAATCGACGCGCACGCAGCCCTCTGCCCCGATTGCCTGCGCCCCGCGGACTGCCAGAGAGCGCATCAGGTTTTCTTCAGCCTCGCTCAAGTCTTCGGACGGACATTGATAAACAGTGTCGTCGCGGTTGTATTTGGCTTCGTAGTCGTAAAACTCGGTCGCGGGGATGATGTGTATGCTGGGCAGGCCTTTGCCGTTCAACACGGGGCAGGAATATTCGCCGCCACCGATGAATCGCTCGGCAATGATTTCGCCTTGAAGGTGTTTCAATTCTTCGTAAACGCTTTTTAGACGACCTTTTTCTTTCACTTTCACAACGCCGACGCTGCTGCCTTCGGCTGCCGGTTTAACGAACATGGGCAAGCCGAGTTGTTGTTCGACGGCATCAAAATCGGAGTCTTCGTGCAAAACGGCAAACTCGGGAACGGGCAGCCCCAAAGCTTGCCAAATCAGTTTGCAGCGGTATTTGTCCATGCCGATGGCTGAAGCGGCGACACCGCTGCCGGTATAAGGAATGCCCAACAATTCCAACGCGCCCTGAACGGCACCGTCTTCGCCGTAAGTACCGTGGAGGATATTGAAAGCAGTTTGGAAACCTTGGGTTTTCAATTCCGCCAAGGGCGTTTCTTTAGGATCGAAGGCGTGTGCGTCTACGCCTTTGCTTTTTAAGGCATTCAAAATGGCGGCACCGCTATCCAGCGAAATTTCGCGTTCGCTGGAAAAGCCGCCCATCAATACGGCTACTTTGCCAAAATTCTGCATTGTTTTTGTTCTTTCTTGATTACTTCATTTTTTGATACAGGTCGTCTGAAAACGAATCGGGTTTTCAGACGACCTTAATCTTGCTTGCCCACCCGATGGAACATCGCTTCATCAGGCGGCTATCGCGGCATCACGATAAAATTTCCGCCTCAGGCTTTTTTCGAAAACTCCAGCATCGCGGCAGGAACACGATTGATGCTGCCTGCACCCATATTCAACACGATGTCGCCGTCCTGTAAAACGTTCAACAGCATTTCAGGCAAGTCGGCGACGTTTTCGCAGTAAATCGGCTCGAGTTTGCCCAATACGCGGATGGCGCGGGCAAGGGCGCGGGAGTCGGCGGCGGCAATCGGTTCTTCGCCGGCGGCATAAACTTCGGTCAACACCAGCGCGTCAACGGTATTGAGGACTTTGGTGAAGTCTTCAAACAAATCGCGTGTGCGGGTATATCGGTGCGGCTGGAAGGCGAGCACCAAACGTTTTTCCGGATACGCGCCGCGTGCGGCGGAGAGGGTCGCCGCCATTTCGACGGGATGGTGTCCGTAATCGTCCACCAACAGCGCGGTTCCGCCGTTGGGCAGCTTGATGTCGCCGTATTTTTGGAAGCGGCGGCCGACACCTTCAAAACCGAGCAAGCCGCGCTGAATCGCTTCGACGGATGCGCCGACTTCCAGCGCCACACCGATGGCTGCCAAAGCATTGAGGACGTTGTGTCTGCCGGGCATATTCAACACGACTTCAAACGGCGCCTGCTCATGCCCTTTCATTTGGACATGAACGGTAAACTTCATTTGCGCGCCGACGCTTTCGATGTCGGTCGCGTAAATATCGGCGGCATCGTCCAAGCCGTAAGTGGCGTATGGCTTGCTCACTTTGGGTAAAATCGCGCGGACGTGTTCGCTGTCGATACACAAAAACGCTTTGCCGTAGAACGGCATACGGTGGATGAAATCGACAAACGCCTGATGCAGTTTTTCGACGCTGTGTCCGTAGGTATCCATGTGGTCTTCATCGATATTGGTGACGACGGACATAATCGGAGTCAGATGCAGGAAAGACGCATCGGACTCGTCGGCTTCGGCAACGATATATTCGCCTTTGCCCAAGCGGGCGTTGGTACCTGCGGCATTGAGTTTACCGCCGATAACGAAAGTGGGGTCGAGACCTGCCGCGCCGAGGATGGAGGCAGTCAGGCTGGTGGTCGTGGTTTTGCCGTGCGTACCGGCAATGGCGATGCCGTCACGGAAGCGCATCAGTTCCGCCAGCATCAAGGCGCGCGGAATGACGGGGATTTGCTGCTCCAGCGCAGCGACGACTTCGGGATTGTCTTTTTTGACGGCGGTAGAAGTTACGACAACATCCGCACCGTTGACATGTTCGGCGGTATGGCCGGGATAAACTTGAATACCCAAGCTGCTCAAATGCTCGGTAACCGCATTTCTAGCCTGATCCGAACCGGAAACTTTAAAGCCCAAATTGTGTAAAACTTCGGCGATACCGCTCATGCCGACGCCGCCGATACCGACAAAATGGATGTTGGTGACTCGATTTTTCATCATGATGTTGCGTTCCGGTGGATTTTCGATGCGTAAAGGCGTTATTTTAAAGGGCTATCCGCTTCTGCGCCATAGTTTTCTTGTAAATTAAAGATGTTTCGGCATACAGGATTTCACATTGGTTGCAATATGGGTAAAAAAGAGGTTTCATTCAGCGGCAAATTACTCATTTTTAAACTCGAATTCAGCTACCAAAATACCAGCAAAAACAAAACATAAGGTCGTCTGAAACTGGTTTTCAGACGACCTCTCGTTTATCAACTTGACGGCATCTGTATCCTCATCAAGCGCATATCCAATTTGCGCCGTCCCCACGCGGTCGCATACAAAAGGCGCAAAAGCCACGGATAACGCGGTTTGCAGACGCTGCTCAAGCCCGCTTCTTCGATGATTTCCACACCCGGCATCAGCCGTCGGATGTCGTCCGTTCCGCTTATTGCCCAGCGGAATTCGGGCGGTTTGTCCATTTTACCGAGTGCGTCGTGGCGTTTGCTTTTTCCGATGTAGGCCTTGGGGATAGTGTCAAAGGCGAGTTGGGCGTTCGGCAGGCGGCGTGCAACCTGTTTGAAAAAGTCCTGTACTTGCGCTTCTTCAAAATACATCAACACGCCTTCGATGACGAGCAACACGGGTTTTCCGTGCGCGGCAACGGTGTTCATCCACGCTTCGTCGAACATGGACGCGCCCAGATAATGATTGTCCGACTCGGGCAGCAGCATACGCCGCACTTCAATCACTTCCGGCAAATCCAAATCATACCAAGCGGTAATGCGCGGCCTACCCAAACGTTCGTAACGCGCATCCAGCCCCGCACCGATTTGCACGACGACGGCATCGGGATGTTCGGCGATAAAGTGCCGGGTCATATCGTCCAACAGCTTCGCCCGCCCGCAACAGCCGACCTGCGATGCTTTGGCTTTGGCAAACTTGCCGAAGTCGTAGTCAATCTTGCCCAACATCCGCACGGCTTCGTCATCGCGCAAAAGCGGCTGCGCCCTACCCTGCTCCACCGCCTTCGCCCACAGGGGAATCAGCATGGTGCTGGACAGGGCGGAAACGGTTTCGGGAGAGATTTTTTCGGACATGGCGGCCTCCAATGAGAGAAATTCCTATTTACATCATACTCCCGCACAATACGGCTGCCAAGTTGCAAAAAGGTCGTCTGAAACCCGTTTCTTGGTTTTCAGACGACCTTTGTTTCGTTCATCACATTATGTCATCATGCCGTACACGCAATGGCGGCTTCCGCCACATCGTCCGCGCTGTGCGGCAGCGCCAATGTGCGGGCGTTTTCCGCCCATTTGAGGCATTTTTCGCGGTTTAAGCCGCCGAGGATTTCGGCGAGTTTTTCCGCTGTCAGCTGGGTTTGCGGCAACAACAATCCTGCTTCTGCCTGCACCATAAAACGCGCATTGGCGGTTTGATGGTCATCGACGGCGTAAGGATACGGCACCAGCAGCGCACCCAGCCCCGCCGCCGTCAACTCGGCAATCGTCAGCGCGCCGGCACGACAAATCACCAAATCGGCATCGCGGTAGGCGGACACCATGTCGGTAATAAATTCCACGCATTCGGCTTTCACACCCAACGCGTCGTAATCCGCCTGCAAGCTGCCCAGCTTGCCCCGACCCGATTGGTGGTACATCTGCGGGCGCGTATCGTCAGGCAGCAAAGCCAATGCCTGCGGTACGGTTTTGTTCAAAACGTCTGCACCCAAACTGCCGCCGACCACCAATATTTTCAGACGACCTTCACGCCCTTGGAAGCGTTCGGCAGGCGCAGGCAGGTTGGCAATATCGGCGCGGACGGGGTTGCCGACCAAACCGCCTTCGTGGCTGAACGCTTTCGGGAAAGCGTATAACACCCGCTTCGCCCAGCGCGACAGTTGGCGGTTGGACAAACCTGCCACGGCATTTTGCTCGTGAATCACAATCGGCACGCCCAAGAGTTTCGCCGCCAAGCCGCCGGGGAAGGTAACGAAGCCGCCGAAACCGATGACGCATTCGACGCGGTGTTTGCGGATAATGCGCTGCGCTTCGCGAACGGTTTTATACAAAGTAAACGGCAGCATCAGCTTGCGTTTGATGCCGTTGCCGCGCACGCCTTTAATCGCCAGCGTTTCGAGCAGGATGTCGTATTGCGGCACGATGCGTTCTTCCATCGAGCCTTCGCTGCCCAGCCAAATCACATGATGGCCACGCGCGCGCAATGAATCCGCCACCGCCAGCGCAGGGAAAATATGGCCGCCGGTACCGCCCGCCATCAGCATGAAAGTTTTACCGCCCATGATTTACTCCACTTGGTAACCGCGCATTTTTTTGCGGTTTTCATAATCGACGCGCAACAATAAGGTAACGCACACCAGCATAACGGCAACCGCCGAACCGCCGTAAGACATCAACGGCAAAGTCAGGCCTTTGGTGGGCAGGATACCGATGTTGACGCCGATATTGAAGAAACTTTGAATCCCTATCCAAATACCGATGCCGTTGGCGACATACGCGCTGAACGTCAGCCCGGAATCACGCGCCTGCTTGCCGATGGAGAATGCGCGCATCACCAGCCAGCCGTAGCAGAACACCAAAATACACATCCCCACAAACCCGAATTCCTCGCCGATGACGGCAAAGATAAAGTCGGTATGCGCCTCGGGCAGGTAGAAGCGTTTTTCCAAACTCGCGCCCAAACCCTGACCGAACCATTCGCCGCGCGCAATCGCCATCAACGAATGCGTCAACTGATAACCCTTGCCCAAAGGGTCGCCCCAAGGGTCCAAGAATGCCGACACGCGCGCCATACGGTAGGGTGCCGCCAAAATCATCACGCCCATCCCCCCCAGCACGCTCAGTACCAAGACGGCAAAATATTTCCACGGAAAACCCGCCAAAAACAGCATACCCATCGTAATCGACACAATCACGACAAACGAACCGAAGTCAGGTTGCGCCATCACAAAAACCAAACCCAGCGCAATCATCACGATAGGCAGCAGGATGTTTTTAAACTTCTTCAGCTTCTGCCAAGTTTTCTGACGCGCTTCCTTGCTGAACGGGCACATAAAAGCATTGAACAAACCGACAAACAGCGGTTTCAAACCCAAAGAGTCCATACTGCGCAAAACTTCCTCACGCCGCGTGAACAGGCTGGACAAATACAGAACCGTCGCCAGCTTGAACAACTCGGTCGGCTGAAGATTGAGCGGTCCGATATGTATCCAACGCGTCGCCCCGTTGATTTCACGGCCGACAAACAACACGACCACCAGCAAAATCGCGGAAAAAACAAAATAAAACGGAATGATTTTCCGCCAAAAGCTCATGCTCAACAGCGACAGCCCGAGGCAGCCCAATACGCTCGCGCCGACAAACATCGCCTGCTTGCTGACAAAAGAAAACTGATTGCCGCCTTCGGACGCGGCATAGGCAATCGACGCAGAATAAATCATCACCAGGCTGAAGGCGGTCATCAAAACGACCATCCACAACAGTGACACATCGAATTTCCGACCGTCCAAAGAAATCGGGCGGTCGAGAAGTTTGGAAAGACTAATCATGAAAAACATCCGTATGGGGGCAGACGGAAAAATCCGCCCCGGAACAACCAGAACAAAGCGTTTCAGACGACCCTCCGCCTAATCGGGACATCGAAGGTCGTCTGAAAAAATAGCGTGAATCAGAAAAACGTCATTCTAAAGGTTTCTTGCCAAAGCAACAATTCAGATTCTTTAAAGACAGTCGGATTCCGGCGTTCTTTGCGCCCTCCCCTACCCATCACACACGCAAAAAAGGTCGTCTGAAAACGCTTTTATGTTTTCAGACGACCTTATCTCAATCTTTTCCTCAAGCAAACAGACCGCTTCTTATCCAATGCAAACCCTAAACCGACTGCGGTATTTCCGCCCACAGCTGTATCTGTTCCAACTGCGCGGCGAGGCGGAGCAGCGTGTCTTCGCGTCCGTGTGCGGCGGCGAACTGGATGCCGACGGGCAGCCCGTGATGCCGGTAAAGCGGCACGCTCATGGCGGGGTTGCCGCTCATGTTCAGCGGCGATGTATAGCCGACGTATTGCAGCGCGGCGGCGGCTTCTTTTTCTAAAAACGGGTTGTTTTTCAACAGAAAACCCAAGCGCAGCGTGCCGAACAGCAGGCGCATGGCTTTTTGTGCGGCGGGCGGAGGCATCATCTCGCCGATTTTCGGCGTGGTGCGCGGGCAGACGGGCGTCATCAACGCGTCGTAGCGCATGAAAAATGCTTTGGCGGCACGTTCCTGCGCCAGCATCACGTCGCGCGCCCATGCCATTTCACCCGCGCTGATTTGCCGACCCTGCACAATCATTGCCCACGTTGTCGGCTCAAGCAGGCGGTGCGGCAGTTTTTGTCCGGTTTCGTATTGATATTGGTAGAACAGTTTTGCCGTTTCGCCCATGACGATGATGCGGGCGGCTCGGTTGAGCTGTTCAGGCGGCGCAAAATCGGGCGTGGCTTCTTCCAATTCGTGTCCCGCGTCTTGCATCAGTTTCAAACTATGGGCGAACGCGGCTTCCGTGCCTTCGTCGTTGCCGCCGCCAAACCATGCCTGTTTCCAAAAAGCTATTTTCAGACGACCTGTTTCTTGTTTCAGGCTGCCTGCAAAACCGTTTTCGGGCGGCGGCGGGCAGGCATACAGGGCGCGCTCTTGGGTTCGGGCGGCGATGTCCAGCAAAACCGCGCTGTCGCGCACGCTGCGGGTCAAGACATGGTCGCATACCAATCCTTGCCATGCTTCCGATGCGTTCGGCGCGTAACTGCTGCGGCCGCGCGTGGGTTTCAGCCCGAACACGCCGCAGTTGTGCGCGGGTAAGCGGATGGAGCCGCCGCCGTCACTGCCGTGCGCTGCGGGTACGACGCCCGAAGCCACTGCCGCCGCAGCACCGCCGCTGCTGCCGCCTGCGGTATAGTCCAAATGCCACGGATTGCGCGTGATGCCGTAAATTTCGGTTTCGGTAACAGCATATGCGCCCCATTCGGGCGTGGTGGTTTTGCCGAACACGCGCAGCCCTGCATCGAGATAGGCTTGGGTTAAGTCGCTGTTTTGCTTGGCAATGTAATGCTGCATCATGCGCGAACCCGACCATGTCGGCGCGCCTTCCCAATCCGCCAGCAGGTCTTTGAGCAAAAACGGTACGCCCGCCAGCTGCGTATCGGCATTTTCAGACGACCACTGCCACGCCGCCGCGCGTTCGCGCAAATCGTGCGCCAACAGATTGAGCTTGGGATTGACTTCGTCCAAGCGGCTTAAAGCAGCCCGCAACACTTCATCTGCGGACACTTCTTTTTTGCGGATCAGCTCTGCCAAACCGACGGCATCGTAACGGATGTAGTCTTGAAAATTCATGGGTTTTCCTTTCGGATTGATGAACACACGTTTTTTCGGTCAGGCATGACTGCCCGCCGCCTCGCCGTTTGCCCGCATAGGCAATTTTTAAGAAACAGTAATACCGTATAAAGGAAAGAAACAAGCTTATCGTTGCTGCAAAAAGGTCGTCTGAAACTGCCTTGACGTTTGCAGACGACCTTTTTGCAAATAGTGCTCAAGGTTTACGGTAAAACCAACCCTCTTTTCATGTTTCAGACGACCTTACAAAGCCTTAAACGCCTCGATAAAGACTTCCGAACGGTGCGCATAGCCTTTGAACATATCGAAGCTCGCGCAGGCGGGGCTGAGCAGTATGATATCGCCCGCTTCGGCTTGGGCGTATGCCGTCTGAACCGCTTCTTCCAAAGTGGCGCAGTCGGTCATATTCAGACCGCAGCCGTCCAAATCGCGGCGGATTTGCGGCGCATCGACGCCGATCAGGAACACGCCTTTTGCCTTGCCGGCAAGCGCGTCGCGCAGGGGCGTGAAGTCCTGCCCTTTGCCCATGCCGCCCAAAATCACGAAGAGCGGATTTTGCAAACCGGCAATTGCGGCGGCGGTCGCGCCGACGTTCGTGCCTTTGCTGTCGTCGATAAACACCACGCCGTTTTTCTCGCCGATTTTTTCCACGCGGTGCGGCAGGCCTTGGAAGGTTTTGACGTGTTCGAGCAATGCTTCGCGCGGCAAACCGACGGCTTCGCACAAAGCTACGGCAGCCATGACGTTGGCGGCGTTGTGCAGGCCTTGCAGCGGGATGTCTTGAGTGGCAATCAAATCTTCATTGCCTTGTTTCAGACGACCCGTCTCGCGTTCCAACCAAAAATCGGCCTCGTGTTCCAACGAAAACCATTTCACCTCGCGCCCGGCCCGTTTCATGGCGCGGCAGAACACGTCGTCTGAATTCAAAACCTGCACGCCATCGCCACGGAAAATCTTGGCTTTGGTATGCGCATAGTCGAGCAAATCGTCGTAGCGGTCGAGATGGTCTTCGGAAATGTTCAGCACCGTCGCCGCAGTCGGGCGCAGGCTTTCGGTGTTTTCCAGTTGGAAGCTGGAAAGCTCCAACACCCACACATCTGCCTTCTTGCCTTCACGCTGCAATTCCGCCTCCAAAACCGGCGTGCCGATATTGCCCGCGATAACGGTATCCAGCCCGCACTTGATGCAGAGATAGCCCACCAGGCTCGTTACCGTGGTTTTGCCGTTGCTGCCGGTAATCGCAATTACCTTGTCACCGCGGCGGTTCACAATGTCCGCCAGCAATTCGATGTCGCCCAACACGCGCCCGCCGTTTTGCTTGAACGCCTCAATATCCGGCTGACGCTCGCTGATGCCGGGACTGAGCGCCAGAATATTGAAACCGTTGTCCAACGCATCTTTCAGACGACCCGTGTAAAACACCAGCCCGTCAAACATCTTACCGATTTGCGACACGCGCTCCGGTTTCAGCTCCGCATCATAAGCGGCAACCTCCGCGCCGTTTTTGCGCAGATAGGCAATCATGGAAATACCCGTGCCGCCGAGTCCGGCGACGAGGATTTTTTTGTTTTGGAAAGTCATTTTGGTTTTGTCCTAAGTTTTTTCAGACGACGTTTTATTTCTTTCTCGGTTTTGCCTGACGATAGCCGTTACCGACATTTTTACCCGCATTGATACAAATGCGCCCTTCACATATGTAGGCATCCGACTCAGCAAATGCTTTGGCAGTTTCAATGGCATGTTCATAACTCTCCAATTCCTCACGCCTATCAGCCAAATCAACAACCGTATATCGCACCACCACAAACAATATAATGGCAGCAATAGCTAATACTACACCAATGCCGATATACCAGCTTTTGATGATTTTATTGAATTTCCCCACTTCACGATTTAATTCATCAACCGCCCTTCTATACCCCTCGCTTGCCGAATCCAGCGACTGTACGGTTTCTTGGCGGATGGTTTTCCCTGCATTGTCAACTATATTGCCGACCTGTCGTCTGAACCGTTCTGACTCCTCCGACAAAGCACGCTGTTGCTCGTTGATTCGGTCATCGATTTTTCGCCCGTGTTCAATAACGTCCGCCCGCAACATTATCAACACCTTTATAGCCTCATCAAATTTCTTATCGTCCATTTAAACCTTCCCGAATATACGGATTTCAAAGCGTTCTGACCATTGCACGGCTTGAATGTGCCAACTCCTGTTGCCGCTCCAATTCCTGCTGCTCTTTATATTCAGTATATTCAGTCAACAGGTTTTCTCCCTGCCTCAGGATACGCTGACCTTCTTCCGACTGCGCCAGACTTTTACCTAACATATCTAACTGACTGCTGTCCGCAGACAAAACCACAGAGTATAAATCACTGCCGCTCAGATGGTTCCAGTCGGGATTGCGGTAGTCGAAAGAATGTTTTTGATGCTCGAGCTGTTTCTGTTCGTTACGATTATAAAGGACTCCATTTTTCTCTAGCCTGTCTATGATACTATCACTGATTCCAAGTGCCCCTGAGCCTACTTTTAACCCATTAATCCAGCTCCTATGCGAAGATTTATTCTTTTCGATACGGTAATCTTCTTCTGTTAAAGTACGTGTTTTTACATTACCGGTAAAAGTAATTTCTACAGTCCTGCCGATACCGGCAGGATCGATTTCTCGTTGAAGTTTGGAATTGACTATTTCTGAAGTCCACCCACCTGTAAAATCAAAATTTTCATTTTTGTACGGTCGAATGGCAAAATCCTTGACATACCTCCTGCCATCAGGCTCAACCACAAACCGTGCTTTATCGTCCAGCATAAAAGCACTGGTATTCCAAATATATGCTCGCTCAACCAAATCGTCTTTGCCATCATCGTACATAGCAAGCGTCAGCGACATCCATCCTCTGTCCAAGCCGAAATGCTTCATAACTTCGGCCTTGCTGTATTCTCCAGGTTTTAATCTGTAAGCAGGTTTATGATGGTTTTCATTAAAAAATTTATCGACATATTCAAAATCCGACGCTCTTGCAAAACGTCCAGGACCATTCATAAAATCTTGCGCTGAAACGGGATATGGCAATGTAGACTGACGAGAAACTAAACTTTGATGAACTTTATTCTTAGGAGGAATGGTCTGTCCGTATAAATAAAGGCTTGTCATCTCTTCCATTGTTGGTAATTTAGCCATTTTTAATCCTTTCTAACTTTTAAAAATATAGATAACTGGGAATTTCAAAAACTTCCCCGCAACGGCTCACTCCATAATAGCTTCTTGTTTTTTCAATTTTTTGATAAACACGCTTTTGTTCTTCATCCATTTTAAAATTTGGCCTTATTTGCCAATAATCCAACTTTACATATCCATAAAATTTCCCAATAAGTTTATAGACATACTTAACCGACCCACTACCGTCATCAATATCTCCTGTGTATACATGACAGCAATCATCATTAAATGATTTGAAATTAGCAATATCAAAAATCTCAGGATTTTTAGAAAAATCTTGAGGTTTTTTATATCTTTCCAAAGAAATATCTGAATTCTTATTTATCAACAAAATTATTGCATCATTAACCATTTTTTCTTTTGAATATTCAGAAAAATACTTTCTATCCCGAATGCAATATCCTTTATCTACGATTTGCGACATACCCATATATAAAATTAACGGGGTAACAATGATTAAAATAGCTATACTTCGCTGCATTTTTATAGAAAGAGTGCAGATATATTTATAAATTTTCCATACGATGTACACAATAATAGGAAAAAAGACTATTCCAACTAGCCACATCAGCATTATTCCTACAACATCCATATTACCTCCTGTTTTAGCCGTAGGCCGGATTCAGAATCCGACATTTTAAAGATTTGAGTCAAAACTTCCCACTTAGTAATAATAATTAATCTAATCCATTGTTTACTTTTATCCCTACACTTTGAATTAAGGTAAACATGTACCGATTTATTCTCCCTCTCAAATATTCAATTTACTATTTTACCGACTGCAAATTCTTAGGCGATATTGGCAACAAAATTTTTCTTATTAAAATCCACACTGCTTATCATAAATAGCTCCAACCTAAATTAATCATTTCAGGATAATTAATCATTTCAGGATATTTTGATTTGGATCGATCGCATTAAATAACTCTTTTAATCCTTTTGGATCCAATAAAATCAAAAATCTCTCATCATTTTTAATAATTTTACTGAATAAAAAAGCTTCTCCCTCTGCTGCCTCTCGAGTAAGTATTTGAACAGAATGGTTGTTATACTTAATTTCAATCAATATCAAATACACTGAATTAACTTTATCATTAGGATTTAATGTACTTTTAATTCTATTAAAATTAGAGAAAAAACGAGAAAAGTCTTTTGGCTCTAAACGATAATGAACAGATTTCGTACCAAATAAGTCTTTATGACCTAAACTATCACCTACTCTTTGTTTAATTTGTTCAGCAGTAGAAATCGGCGAAAATGACTCAACAAATCCATAAAGGGCATATACATCGATGGATTTAACACCCTCATTAGGAATCTGTACTATTTCATCTAATTTTTTTGCATTCTTAGCAAAATAAGTATTTATATTAATATTATGTAACTCCTGTTTTTTCGAAATATTCACATCCTTTACCAAAGTTTCTGTTTGGCAGGCTGATAATGTTATACAAAAACTAATTCCAAGTAGGAATCTCAACATAACCATCCTTTCTCATATCTTTTCCAAAATCTTAAAAATATAAATAACTGGAGCTTTAAAAATTTACCATTTTACCTACTAAAAATTCTTAGACAACAATGATTCCACTTTCATTTTCACGGCATTGATCACGATATTAATAAAGAATAATTTCATCTTTATGCAAAGTATTTACTGGAAGAATAGAAAGTCTGAAATATTAGATATTTATTTAACTGGATGAAAATATTCAAACTGCATCGAAGATACTTTCCAGACGATCTCAAGCTTCAAAATACCCGTCCACACCATATTGCTTCAAGACGTTTTTCAGCTCGGTAATGCGTATGGTGGGATCGACCGCCATCGGCGGCATGGGTGGTTCTACGCCTTCTTCGTTTTGGTTGCGCATCCAGTCCGCCATCGCAAAAATACGGATAAGGACGGGCTCGGCGAGGTCTTTGCCGATTTCCAGTTCGCTCATGGCTTGGGCGAAGCAGGCGACCCATTCGTCGCGTACCTGCATATTCACGGCAAAGGGCATGTGCCGCGCGCGCAGCATGGGATGGCCGTATTTCTGCTCGAACAAGGGCGGGCCGCCGAGCCAGCCGCTGAAAAATTCGTAGAGTTTTTCGCGAATCAGCGTCATGTCTTCGCCGTGCATCTGGCGCAGGGCGCGGTATTGCGGCTCGAGTTCCATCAAGTCGTAAAAGCGGTCGGTCAGGTTGCGTACGCCTGTTGCGCCGCCGAATGCGTGATACATAGTGTTCTTTCTTTAAAGGTCGTCTGAAACGGGGATTTTAATGGACTGAGCCGCCTGCGTCATGCACGAGGTCGTCTGAAAACGCGGCTCGGGCAAAATCAAACCGGCAAACGGGTTTTCAGACGACCCCAAGGGCGTTATGATTCAATTATTAACAAAGATTCATAAACCGCCCGTCTGCAAAGCGGCAAACCATAGAGGAAACCCGACCCATGCACACCATCCGCGCCTTGCTCGTCCTGCTCGGCTGCCTCGCGCTCGGCGAAACCGCCGCCTACCTTACGGGCATCAAGCTGCCCGGCAGCATTATCGGCATGGGCATTCTGTTTGCCATGCTTCAGGCGGGGTGGGTGCAAGCCGAGTGGTTGCAGCAGCTTACCGACGCGCTGATGGCAAACCTAACGCTTTTCCTTGTGCCGCCCTGTGTCGCCGTCATCAGCTATTTGGATTTGATTGCCGACAGTTGGCTGTCGATACTCGTCTCCGCCGCCGCCAGTACCGTGTGCGTCCTGTTGGTAACGGGCAAGGTGCACCAATGGATACGGGAGAAAATCTGATGGACGGCATCCTTTCCCTGTGGCAGCAGCCCAGTGTCCTGCTTTTCCTGACGCTGGCGGTTTACGCGCTGGCACTCATCCTCCGCGCGCGGACGGGTTATCTCTTGCTCAACCCCGTCTTAATCAGCACCGTTACCCTGATTGCCTACCTTAAAATCCTCGACATCGACTACGCCGTGTACCACGATGCCGCGCAGTTTATCGACTTCTGGCTCAAACCCGCCGTCGTCGCACTTGCCGTCCCGCTCTACCAAAACCGTCAAAAAATCTTCAGCCAGTGGCTGCCCGTCATCGTCTCGCAGCTCGCCGGCAGCGTGACCGGCATCATCACGGGCATGTATTTCGCCAAATGGCTGGGCGCGGAACGCGAAGTCATCCTTTCGCTCGCCGCCAAATCCGTAACCAACCCCATCGCCATCGAAATCACCCGCACCATAGGCGGCATCCCCGCCATCACCGCCGCCACCGTCATCGTCGCCGGACTGGTCGGGCAGATAGCCGGTTATACCGTGCTTAAAAACACCGTCGGCATGCCCTCGTCGGTCGGCATGTCGCTCGGCACCGCCTCACACGCCATGGGCATCGCCGCCTCGCTCGAGCGCAGCCGGCGCATGGCGGCATACGCAGGGCTGGGGCTGACCCTCAACGGCGTACTGACCGCCGCCATCGCCCCGATTATCATCCCCGTATTAGGATTCTGAACACTTTTCAGACGACCCCGATGAACCAAAAAGGCCGTCTGAAACCCAAACCCATAGCAACCCCAAACAAAGGAGCAGCAAAATGGCAGTCAACCTCACAGAAAAAACCGCAGACCAACTGCTGAACATCGACGGCATCCAACTCTTCACCGCCCGCGCAGGCATCAAACAAACCGACCGCGCCGACCTCACCCTGATGGTACTTTCCGGCGGCAACACCGTCGGTGCCGTCTTCACCACCAACCGCTTCTGCGCCGCCCCCGTCCACATCGCCAAATCACACCTCTTCGACGAAGACGGCGTACGTGCCATCATCATCAACACCGGAAACGCCAACGCCGGTACAGGCGCGCAAGGCAGAATCGACGCCATCGAAACCTGCGCCGCCACCGCCGAACAAACCGGCTGCAAACCCTCACAAGTCCTTCCCTTCTCCACAGGCGTCATCCTCGAGCCCCTGCCCGTCGGCAAAATCATCGCCGCCCTGCCCAAAATGCAGCCCGCCGACTGGGCGGATGCCGCACGCGCCATCATGACCACTGACACCGTGCCCAAATCCGCCTCGCGCGAAGGCAGCGTCGGCGAAAAACACACCGTCCGCGCCACCGGCATCGCCAAAGGTTCCGGCATGATCCATCCCAACATGGCGACCATGCTCTCCTTCATCGCCACCGATGCCAAAGTTTCCCAACCCGTCCTCCAGCTGATGACCCAAGAAATCGCCGACGAAACCTTCAACACCATCACCGTTGACGGCGACACCAGCACCAACGACAGCTTCGTCATCATCGCCACCGGCAAAAACAGCCAAAGCGAAATCGACAACATCGCCGACCCGCGTTACAAACAGCTTAAAGACCTGCTCGGCAGCCTCGCCCTCGAACTTGCCCAAGCCATCGTCCGCGACGGCGAAGGCGCGACCAAATTCATCACCGTCCGCGTCGAAAACGCCAAAACCCGCGACGAAGCCCGCCAAGTCGCCTACGCCGTCGCCCACTCTCCGCTGGTCAAAACCGCCTTCTTCGCCTCCGACCCCAACCTCGGCAGACTGCTCGCTGCCATCGGCTACGCCGGCATCGCCGATTTGGACGCCGACATCCTCGAAATGTATCTGGACGACGTATTGGTTGCCGAAAACGGCGGCCGCGCCGCAAGCTACACCGAAGAACAAGGGCAGGCAGTAATGGCGAAAGATGAAATCACCGTCCGCATCAAACTCCACCGCGGACAAGCCTCCGCCACCGTCTATACCTGCGACCTGTCGCACGACTACGTCTCCATCAACGCAGACTACCGCTCGTAAGGGCAGGTTGTATAGTGGATTAAATTTAAATCAGGACAA
>NZ_KV814937.1:74824-85028 GCF_001814135.1 Neisseria sp. HMSC067H09
ACGCCGTACTGGTTTAAAGTTAATCCACTATAAGTTTTGGGTTTTCAGACGACGTCTGAGGTCGTCTGAAAGTTTGAAACAATGGTTTGAGACGACAAAAAACGCGTGCGTGCGTACCGCATACACCCTACATGTCGGTTTTAAAGTTTGTGCCGCCCGCAGGTAGGGTGAGTGGCGTAGCCATGCACGCGGTTAGTGAGGCTACGGCTTGCTGCGCCACATCAAGGGAAACACGATCGAAAAGAACGATATTTCAGCAGTGTTCAACTGGTAGCGTGGGCTATGCCCGCGAAAATATAAAAGGTCGTCTGAAACCTGTACGCAGGCTTTCAGACGACCTTTGTTTTTCCAAAAAAACAACCCGTGGGCAAAGCCCACGCTACGGCTGTTTGTTTTTCAACCTGTAATGCGGACTTTTCTGCGAAAACAGCCCATCAATTAAACAAAAATTCCCCCCATGCCGTCATTCCCGCGCAGGCGGGAATCCACTTTTGAATCTCGGCAACCGTTTTACAAACATTTAATCTCAGACTTACAACGTAGCGTGGGCTTTGCCCACGGATGAAGATAGCGAAACAATCCTTTAGAGCAGGCTCTATGTTTTCGCTATCGCCCGTAAAGACAAGGTTTTCAGACGACTTTTTGTGATGCAAATAACGCAGTTATCTTTAACACCAGTGCGTTGTCAAACCCTGTTCGTGGGCAAAGCCCACGCTACGGCCGGCTGTTTTGCAAACACCCGTTGCATAGGGTTTCCAGTGGATTCCCGCCTGCGCGGGAATGACGGAATATATAGTGGATTAAAATAAAAATGAGACAAGGCGACAACGCCCGTCGTGTACAGATAGTATAGTGGATTAACTTTAAACCAGTACGGCGTTGCCTCGCCTTGCCGTACTATCTGTACTGTCTGCGGTTTCGTCGTCTTGTCCTGATTTAAATTTAATCCACTATAACTTCCAAGTCCCCATTAATCTCATAAAAAGGTCGTCTGAAAACCGGAATTTTAGTTTTCAGACGACCCTCCTGCTTGCTAACTTATTAATACTAAAGAAAAATAAATTCCCGCTTGTAGGTTAAAATCAGGCTATGCTAATATGCACAACAACAGGTTTTTCCAGAATAATCTGTGTTAGAATGCAGGTTTAGATGGAAAACTCTATCCGAACTCGGTACAATACCGACGAATTTATTTCTCTTAAACAACCCGCCGCAAGGCAAAAGGAACGACTGATATGTCAAACATCGAACAACAAGTTAAGAAAATTGTTGCTGAACAACTGGGCGTAAGCGAAGCCGAAGTCAAAAATGAATCTTCCTTCCAAGACGACCTGGGTGCAGATTCTTTGGACACCGTAGAATTGGTTATGGCTTTGGAAGAAGCTTTCGGTTGCGAAATCCCCGATGAAGAAGCCGAAAAAATCACTACCGTACAACTGGCTATCGACTACATCAACGCCCACAACGGCTAATCGGCCGCACCAAACATCCCCAGCCTCTGCTGCGTTAGCGCAATAGAGGCTGTTACCTTATATATGTGGGGCAAAATCCGTTATAATAGCCGCCAGGAATCCGATTCCGAACCGCTATTATCATTTTCAGACGGCATCTTGCCGCATCCTACCGAAAACCAACAGCGAGATTATCATGAGTCAGAGAAGAGTAGTCATCACAGGCCTCGGCCAAGTATCACCGGTCGGCAACGACGTCGCCGCCGCATGGAGCAACCTGCTCGCAGGCAAAAGCGGCATCGGCCGGATTACCCGCTTTGACGCATCCGACATCAACAGCCAAATCGCCGGCGAAGTGCGCGATTTCGACATCGGTCAATACATCAGCGCGAAAGAAGCCCGCCGCATGGACGTGTTCATCCACTACGGCATCGCCGCCGCGCTGCAAGCCATTGACGATGCCGGTTTGGACGAATTGGAAAGCCTCGATAAAGACCGCGTCGGCGTGAACATCGGTTCCGGCATCGGCGGCCTGCCCAGCATTGAAGCCACCGGTAAAGCGGTTATCGAAGGCGGCGCGCGCAAAATCAATCCTTTCTTTATCCCCGGTTCGCTGATCAACCTGATTGCGGGCCACGTTACCATCCTCAAAGGCTACCGCGGCCCCAGCTACGGCATGGTTTCCGCCTGTACCACCGGCGCGCACTCCATCGGCGACTCCGCCCGACTGATTAAATACGGCGACGCGGACGTAATGATTGCAGGCGGTGCCGAAGGCGCGATCAGCACTTTGGGCGTCGGCGGCTTTGCTGCGATGAAAGCACTTTCCACCCGCAACGACGATCCCGCCACCGCTTCCCGTCCGTGGGACAAAGGCCGCGACGGCTTCGTTATCGGCGAAGGCGCGGGCGTGCTGGTGTTGGAAGAATTGGAACACGCCAAAAAACGCAGCGCGAAAATTTACGCCGAAATCGTCGGCTTCGGCATGAGTTCCGATGCCTACCACATCACCGCCCCGAACGAAGAAGGCCCTGCGCTGGCGGTTACCCGCGCGCTGAAAGATGCCGGACTGAATCCCGAAGACGTCGATTACGTCAACGCACACGGTACGTCCACTCCGCTGGGCGATGCCAACGAAACCAAAGCGCTCAAGCGCGCGCTGGGCGACCATGCCCGCAAAGTCATCGTCAACTCCACCAAATCCATGACCGGCCACTTGCTCGGCGCGGCAGGCGGCGTGGAAGCGCTGTACAGCGTGTTGGCGGTACACGAGCAAAAATCCCCGCCGACCATCAACATCTTCGAACAAGACATCGAAGCAGGCTGTGATTTGGACTACTGCGCCAACGAAGCGCGCGACGTGAAAATCGACGTTGCCATCTCCAATTCCTTCGGCTTCGGCGGTACCAACGGCACACTGGTGTTCAAACGGTTCAAAGACTGATTGAAGCGGTTTGAAACAAGACAAAAGGTCGTCTGAAAAACCTGAAACAAGGGTTTTCAGACGACCTTTTTAAGTAATGCGCCCTTTGAAATCAGTCAAACCGCAGCATCGGCCTTGCCTGAAGACACATCAATCTAATCTTGAATCGGACAATAGGTTGGAACATTTTTTGCGGGCAACGTTTCGCTGCATTTCGCGATTAGCCTCCGCTGCACGACCCGCCATCAGGAAAAGAGGGGCTCATCTCACAAATTCACGTTATATATCATTAGGTTTAAGTATCTTTCCCTTGCTATTTTCCGATATTCTTTATCTCCCTAAACCTATGAAAACCGGTCGTCTGAAAAACCGAAAAAGGATTTTCAGACGACCTTTCTATCCGGTTCCTGTGATGCGGCAGGCACGGCTGTATCCGCCTGCGGCAACCGGTGCAGCCTGTACCAATCGTACAGCCGCTTCAGACACAATAAGGCAAGCAGCGGCATACAAAATGCGCTGACCAAATAGCGCGAGTTGCCGAAATTGAACACGGGATGCCCTGCCGCAGCGGAAATCAGCGCATTGCCCCATTCCCACAGCGACGGCACGCTGAATGCCAATACCGCCAGCAGCCCCAACGTGCGGAAAATGCCGATGGGCAGGATACGGCGTTTTAAAACCGTACCGTTAAGTTGGAGCAGAGTCAGCAGTCCGAAGCCGATAATAACCATCATGCCGCCGTTGGCAATAATTTGCAGACTGTTGAACGCAATGTCGGGGGTAACGGCAAGTCCGCCGTCAGAAGGCGTGCTTTGCTGCAAATTAAGCCCTTGCGAGATATTGAGGACAAAGCCGTAAACCATGTCGGCTAAGACGATGAAAATAGGCAACGAGGTGATCAGTTTTTTCATGGCAGTTGTGTGATGGGAAGTGGTGGCGGCATTTTTACCGAAAGCGGCTTATGGTAAAGCAGCGGGCGGCGGGAGGCAATAGCGTCGCCGTCCCTCTTCCGATTATGCCGTTCGTTATTCGGGCGTGTTAAACCATATGGTTTACGTTACAATTATATTGTCTTAAGACAATACCGCACAGCGCTTTCAGACGACCTTATTCTGCCACCGACAGGAATCTTTATGCACGCATCCGTCCTCAGCCGTTTTGCACCGGCTTTATACATTTTGATGTTTTTTGCCGGTTTTCTAACCGCCTGCGTCTGGTTTAACCCCCAAGACTATCTCGCCGACCTTACCCCTGTCATCACGGCATTTGCCGCCATCGCGCTGGTTTGGCTTGCGTGGGCTGTCGCCTCGGTCAGAATCAAGGCAAAAAGCGAAATGCAGCATCGGGAAAAACTGATACAGCGTGAAAGCGTCCACCCCGTCCTGCATGCCGCCATCCGCCCGGTAGAAGACAAACCCGGCATGATTGCCTTCGTTATCCGTAATCACGGCAAAGGCATGGCGAAAAACATCCGCCTGAAAGCCACCGCTATTTCTGACCACCCTTCCGCTTCGGCTGTCGCCGCCGCGCTGGCACGGCTGCCGGTATTTGCCGAAGGAGCGGATATGCTGGCGGCAGACGAAATTTACGCAGGTATTTTCGCCGACATCCACACCCTTGCCAAATCAGGAGAATTCGGCGGAATCGTCCGCGTGGACGCCGACTGTGAAAACGTTTTCGGCGATGCCTGTACCTCGCAGACGGATTTGGACGTCAGCCTGCTGAAACAGGTCGGTATAATTGAAATACCCCGCAAAAAACTGCTGTATTGAGCATCAGGCAATAACCCGCCCCGGCAAGCCATCGCCCCACATTCCGCATGACGACACGGCATATTGCGAAAAGGTCGTCTGAAAACCCGTTTCCAAGTTTTCAGACGACCTCTTGGTTATCTGCCGTTTGCGTGTCGATTATTTAACGCGCAACACTTCCAGCGTATTGGTTGAACCGGATTCGCGCATTTGCGAACCGCTGGTGATGATGTATTGGTCGCCGGAGCTTAAGATTTTATGTTCGACCAACATGGCTTCCACTTCGTTCAGCGCGGTATCGTGGTCGGTGCTGGTCGCCAAAATCAGCGGGCGCACGCCGCGGTACATCGCCATACGGCGTTGGGCGGAAATGCTCGGGGTCAGCGCGAAAATCGGCAAGGTGATGTTGTGGCGGCTGACTTCGAAGGCGGTCGAACCGCTTTCAGTCAGGGCGACGATGGCTTTGGCGTGAACCGCGCGCGCCACGCTGACCGCGCCGCCGGCAATCGCCAAGTTGGTGCTGACGGCTTCGGGATAATCGACCTGTTCGGCAACGCCGTTGAGCGAATCTTGTTCTTTTTCCGCAGCCGCACAAATAATCGCCATTTGGCTGACGGTTTCAAACGGATACGCGCCGACGGCGGTTTCGGCGGAACACATCACCGCATCGGTGCCATCCAATACCGCGTTTGCCACGTCGCTGACTTCCGCGCGGGTCGGGACGGGGTTGGTAATCATGGATTCCATCATTTGGGTTGCCGTAATGCTGAAGCGGCGCAACTCGCGTGCGCGGCGGATCATGCGTTTTTGCAGGGCGGGGACGGCTGCGTGTCCGACTTCGACCGCCAAGTCGCCGCGCGCCACCATGATACCGTCGCTGGCGAGGATGATTTCGTCCAAGTTTTCAATCGCTTCAACTCGTTCGATTTTAGAAACCAAACCGGGGCGTACGGCAGTGCTGCCTTTCATTTCTTCTTCGACTTTAGCGCGGGCGATGTGCAAATCCTCGGCGGATTTCACAAAGCTGATGGCGAGGTAGTCGCAACCGATGGCAATCGCGGTTTTCAGGTCGCGGAAGTCTTTCTCGGTCAACGCGCCTGCGGACAAACCGCCGCCGCGTTTATTGATGCCTTTGTTGCTTTTCAACACATGGCTGTTTTCAACCTTAGTAACAATCTTACTGCCTTCAACGGATTCCACGGTCAAAGTTAGCAGACCGTCGTCCAACCACAAAACATCGCCCGCGACGACATCATTAGGCAGGTCGCGGTAGTCCAAACCGACTGCGTCACGCGTGCCTTCGCCTTCGAGTGCGGCATCAAGAACCAGCGTTTCGCCTTTGTTCAATTCGATGCTGCCGCCGGCGATTTTGCCGACACGGATTTTCGGACCTTGCAAGTCGGCGAGGATGGCGATTTCCTGTCCGGCACGTTTTGCCGCTTCACGCACGATGCGGGCGTTTTCCTGATGGAATTCAGGCGTGCCGTGGCTGAAGTTGAAACGGACGACATTCAGACCGCCTACACGGATCATGTCTTCCAACAACTGGACATTGTTGCTGCCCGGCCCCAACGTAGCGACGATTTTGGTGTTGTGGCTGATGCGGGTTACATCGCGTTTTGCATTACTCATGTGAAGCGTCCTTTCGGTCAATCCGTTGATAAATGGCATACGGCTTTGTTGGAAAATTACAAAATAGCATCCCAACGTCGTCTGAAATTGTAAATCTAAAACTTACGTCGAGACATCCAAGCCGTAAATCATGATGCAAATTAATATTTTGGGATTTTACTCCCAAAGTTAAATGATTGGTGGAAAATTACAGGATTTTATGACTTAGGCTAAATTTGGCAGGCTTATACGGATTCCGGCAAAACAAACTATTCTTCTACAACTTTAAAGCCTGCTTTCAGACGACCTCAGCCCGTTTTGGGTTTATAATTTCCTTTTTTCCAACTGATTTCCCCGTTTACCATGATCGATTTAGAAACCAAACGCCTTGAAACCCAAGCCATGCTTGATAATGCCGAGCTTTTGTTCGACCAAGACCAATGCCGTGCCGCGCTGCAAAAAGTGGCGGACGAGATTACGCGCGACTTGGGGGACAAATATCCGCTCCTGCTGCCTGTGATGGGCGGGGCGGTGGTGTTTACGGGGCAGTTGCTGCCGCTGTTGCGCTTTCCTTTGGACTTTGATTATGTTCATGTTTCCCGTTACGGCGACAAGCTGGCGGGCGGCGCGTTCAACTGGAAACGGATGCCCGACCCGGAGCAGATTCGGGGGCGTCATGTAATCGTATTGGACGATATTTTGGATGAGGGCCACACGATGTCGGCGATTCAGTCCAAGCTCTTGGAAATGGACGCGGCAAGCTGCCGTGCGGCTGTGTTTGCCAACAAGTTGATCGACAAGGAAAAACCGACCAAGGCGGATTATGTCGGAATGGATGTTCCCAACCGTTACGTCTTCGGCTACGGTATGGACGCGGCGGGCTGCTGGCGCAATTTGGGCGAGATTTACGCGCTCAACCAAGGCTGAGACAAGATTAAAAAAGGTCGTCTGAAAACCTTTTCAGACGACCTTTGTGCCACCATATCGCGCTATGTGGCGGGTGAACGGACGATACTTTCGCCCACACCGGCCGAATAAAATCATCAGAGAACACATCATGATCAACCTTTTAATCATTACCCACGAGGCAGTAGGCGAGGCCTACCGCAGCCTGACCCATCATTTCTTCCCGACGGGAATGCCGGAAAACATCCGCATTCTCGGCGTGGAGCCTGACGAAGACCAAAACGACATCATCAACAATGCCATCGCCGCGCTGCAAGAGTTTCCTGAAAACCACGGCGTATTGATTATGACCGACATCTTCGGCGCGACGCCGTGCAATGCCGCCCGCAGGCTGGTTCGCGCGGGCAAATCCGCCATCCTGACCGGACTGAACGCGCCGATGATGATTAAAGCGACCCAATACTCGCCCATGGCGGAAGATCTCGCCGCCTTTACTGAAACGGTCAGGGAAGCCGCCGTCAAAGGTATTTTCGCCATCACCGCCGAACCGGAAGATTTGGTGTGCAAACAGCACGCCGAAGCCGTCTAACCCGACCGACACGTTTTCAGACGACCCCGCACACCCGAAAGCCGAACATGCAAAAACAACAAATCGAAATCATCAACAAACTCGGACTCCACGCCCGCGCTTCCAGCAAATTCACCCAAACCGCGTCTCAGTTTCAAAGCGAAGTCTGGGTGACGAAAAATGGAAGCCGCGTCAATGGCAAAAGCATCATGGGCTTAATGATGCTCGCCGCTGCCAAAGGCACGATCATCGAGCTGGAAACCGACGGCTTGGACGAAGTCGCCGCTATGAAGGCATTGACCGACTTAATCAACGACTACTTCGGCGAGGGCGAATAATGAGTATCGTGCTGCACGGTGTCGCCGCGGGCAAAGGCATCGCCATCGGACAAGCCCACCTGATTACGCGCGGGACGGCTGAAGTGCCGCAATACGACGTTTCAGACGACCTCATCGACGCCGAAGCCGCCCGTTTCGATGCCGCCATCAAAGCCACGCGCAAAGAGTTGGAACAGCTTCGCAGCGCGATTCCCGAAAACGCCCCGACCGAATTGGGCGCATTCATCTCGCTGCACCTTATGCTGCTGACCGACGTAACCCTCTCGCGCGAACCCGTCGATATTTTAAAAGAACAAAAAATCAACGCCGAATGGGCATTGAAACAGCAAAGCGACAAGCTTGCCGCCCAGTTCGACAACATCGAAGACGATTACCTGCGCGAACGCAAACAGGACATGCTGCAAGTCGTCCGCCGCATCCACAACAACCTCGTCGGGCAAAGCAACGACTTAAACCTCAACGAAGGCTTGTTTGAAGACACCATCCTGATCGCCCACGACCTCTCACCCGCCGACACCGTCCTCTTTAAAGAGCAGCGCATCACCGCCTTCGTTACCGACGTCGGCGGCCCGACCAGCCACACCGCCATTCTCGGCCGCAGCCTCGACATCCCTTCCGTCATCGGCCTGCACAATGCCCGCAGGCTCATTACCGAAAACGAAACCGTCATCGTTGACGGCATCAACGGTGTCCTCATCATTGATCCGGACGAAGTCGTCCTCAACGAATACCGCCGCCTCGCCCGCGAATACCGCCTCCACAAGCGCGAACTCAACAAGCTCAAAAAAACCGCCGCCACCACCGCCGACGGCATCAACATCGAGTTGCTCGCCAACATCGAATCTGCCGAAGACATCAAAGCCCTGCACAACTTCGGCGCAGACGGCGTCGGACTCTTCCGCAGCGAATTCCTCTATCTCAACCGCGACACCATGCCGACCGAAGACGAGCAGTACGAAGTGTACAGCGCGATTGTGAAAAAAATGAAAGGCAAAAGCATCACCATCCGCACCGTCGATTTGGGCGTGGACAAAAACCCCCGCTGGTTCGGTCAAAATTCCACCCCCAACGGCAGCCTCAACCCCGCGCTCGGACTTACCGGCATCCGCCTGTGCCTCGCCGAACCCGTCATGTTCCGCACCCAAATGCGCGCCATCCTACGCGCCGCCGCCCACGGCCCCGTGCGCATGATGTGGCCGATGATTACCTCCTTGTCCGAAGTGCGCCAATGCCTGATCCACCTCGACACCGCCCAACGCCAGCTCACCGAACGCGGCGAAACTTTCGGCACGGTCAGCGTCGGCTGCATGATTGAAATCCCGTCCGCCGCCATGACCGTCGGCAGCATCCTGAAACTGACCGACTTCATCTCCATCGGCACCAACGACCTGATCCAATACATCTTGTCGGTTGACCGGGGCGACGACAGCGTCAGCCACCTCTACCAGCCAGGCCATCCCGCCGTGTTGAAAACCATCCAGCACATCATCCGCACCGCCAACCGCATGGAAAAAAGCGTCTCCATATGCGGCGAAATGGCAGGCGACACCACCTACACGCGAATGCTGCTGGGCATGGGGCTGCGCCGATTCTCCATGAACCCCAACAACCTGCTCCCCGTCAAAAACATCATCCTGCACAGCAACACCGCCCTGCTCGAAACCGAAACCGCCAAAATCCTCCGCAGCGAAGATTCAGAAAAAACCGAAAAGCTGCTGAAATTGCTCAACAGCGCGGAACACGAAGAAGAGCGGCAGGAAGAAGACAGCCCGATAGCGCAAGCGTAAACAGGGTTTCTATAAACCAAAAGGTCGTCTGAAAACCGAAGTCGGTTTTCAGACGACCTTTTTATCGAATCTGAATCAGCCCCCATATCGTCATGCCCGTGCAGGAAGGAATCCGCACCTAGCTTTTTAGGAATGTTTAAAGATTGATCGAATTTCAAGATTCTCAATTTCCGTCTTTACCCAGCCTTTTATATCGCACCAAATCCAATCCCTCACACCGTCATTCCCGCGCAGGCGGGAATCCAGACCTCCGCTTTTTAAGAAATATTTGAAGATTGCCAAGATTTCAAGCCTCTGGGCTTACGTTGCAGATCATCCTTAATATTTCCGCAACGGCAAAGGTCGTCTGAAAATTTTCAGACGACCTTT
>NZ_KV814937.1:85128-94434 GCF_001814135.1 Neisseria sp. HMSC067H09
AAAGGTCGTCTGAAAATTTTCAGACGACCTTTGCTATAATCACTCCCTTTGTTTTATTTGAAATTTTTCCAACGCCATGCCCCATCCCGATTTCTCCCAAACCCTCTCCAAAGACCGCCATTTCCTGCAATCCGCCTTCAAAAATCCCAACAAATACGGCGGCTTGTCCAAAGTTGAAGAAAAATACCGAAAATCGCACGACCTCTATCTGCAACGCCTGTCCAAACTGCCCAAACCCGAGTTCGACAACACCCTGCCCGTTCACGAAAAGCTCGAAGAAATCAAAAAAGCCATTGCCGAAAATCAGGTAACGATTATTTGCGGCGAAACCGGTTCGGGCAAAACCACGCAGTTGCCCAAGATTTGTCTGGAACTCGGGCGCGGGGCGGCGGGGCTAATCGGGCATACCCAGCCGCGCCGTTTGGCCGCGCGTTCGGTGGCGGAGCGGATTGCCGAAGAGCTGAAATCGGAAATCGGCAGCGCGGTGGGCTATAAGGTGCGCTTCACCGACCACACCTCGCGCGATGCCTGCGTCAAGCTGATGACCGACGGCATCCTGCTGGCGGAAACCCAGACCGACCGCTACCTCGCCGCCTACGACACGATTATCATCGACGAAGCGCACGAACGCAGCCTGAACATCGACTTCCTCTTGGGCTACCTGAAACAACTCCTGCCGCGCCGCCCCGACTTGAAAGTCATCATCACCTCGGCAACCATAGACGCAGAACGCTTCTCCCAACACTTCAACGGCGCCCCCGTTTTAGAAGTGAGCGGACGTACCTATCCCGTCGAAATCCTCTACCGACCGCTGACCAGCAAAGACGAAGACGACGCAGAAGTGGAGCTGACCGACGCGATTGTCGATGCGGCGGACGAATTGGCGCGATATGGCGAAGGCGATATTTTGGTGTTTCTGCCGGGCGAACGAGAAATCCGCGAAGCCGCCGAAGCCCTGCGCAAATCCACACTGCGCCGCAACGACGAAATCCTGCCCCTGTTCGCACGCCTGTCGCACGCCGAACAGCACAAAATCTTTCACCCCACCGGCGCGAAACGCCGCATCGTGCTGGCAACCAACGTCGCCGAAACCTCGCTTACCGTGCCGAGCATCAAATACGTCATCGACACCGGCCTCGCGCGCGTCAAACGCTATTCCGCGCGGGCAAAAGTGGAGCAGCTTCATGTCGAAAAAATCTCCCAAGCCGCCGCACGCCAACGCTCCGGCCGCTGCGGACGCGTCTCCGCAGGCGTATGTATCCGACTGTTTTCAGAAGAAGATTTCAACATCCGCACCGAATTCACCGACCCCGAAATCGTCCGCAGCAACCTCGCCGCCGTCATCCTGCGCATGGCAGCGTTGAAACTAGGCGACGTAGCAGCATTCCCGTTTTTAGAAATGCCCGATTCGCGGTATATCAATGACGGTTTTCAGGTGTTGTTGGAATTGGGGGCGGTTAATGAACACAACGGCCTGACCAAACTCGGCGAACAAATGGCGCGCCTACCCATCGACCCGAAAATCGCTCGTATTTTATTGGCGGCGAAGAAGCACGACTGCATGGCGGAAATATTGGTGATCGCGTCCGCGCTGTCGATTCAAGACCCGCGCGAGCGGCCATTGGAGGCGCGCGATGCCGCAGCCAAGGCGCACGAGCGTTTTACCGACAAGCAGTCCGATTTCCTTGCTTATCTGAATATTTGGGACAGTTTCCAGCGCGAGCGCGACAAAGGCTTGTCCAACAAGCAGTTGGTTCAGTGGTGCCGCCAATATTTCCTGTCGCACCTGCGGATGCGCGAATGGCGCGAGCTGCACCACCAGCTTGCCCAAACCGCGATTGAAATGGGTTTGACCACCAAGGAAGCCGCTTTCAGACGGCCTCCCGAAGTCAGGCAGCTCACGTCGTCTGAAAATGCGGGCGACCAAGACTTATCCGCCAAACTCAAACAAAAACAACTGGATAAAAAGCAACACCGCGCCCAAATCCGCGCCGCCAAAGAAGCGGGCTACGAACAAATCCACCGTGCCCTGCTCACCGGCCTCATCGCCAACGTCGGTATGAAATCACCCGACGGCAACGACTACACCGGCGCGCGCGGCAGCCGCTTCCACCTTTTCCCCGCCTCCGCCCTGTTCAAAGCCAAACCCAAATGGGTGATGGCAGCAGAACTCGTCGAAACGACAAAACTTTATGCCCGCGACGTGGCCGCCATCCAGCCCGAATGGATCGAGCAGGAAGCGCCGCACCTCGTCCGCTACCACTATTTCGAGCCGCACTGGGAACAAAAACGCGGCGAAGTCATCGCCAGCGAACGGGTTACGCTCTACGGCCTGACCGTCCTGCCGCGCCGCCCCGTGTCCTACGGCAGAATCGCCCCCGAAGAAGCGCGAGAAATCTTTATCCGCAGCGCGCTGGTGGCGCAGGAATGCGATTTGAAAGCGGACTTTTTTGTCCACAACAAAAAGCTGATTAAAGAAATTAGTGAGTTGGAACACAAATCGCGCAAGCAAGACGTGCTGGTCGATGACGAAGCGCTGTTCGCGTTTTATCACGAACGGCTGCCCGATTTTTATACGGCGGACGCGGTTTCAGACGACCTGCATCCTGCAAATCCGCAGCAAACCGCCCCCTCCCCCGTGGGGGAGGGCTGGGGAGAGGGCAAAACAGTTGCCGCCCAAACCAACTTTTCCGCAACCGCAGCAAGCCCTCTCCCTAACCCTCTCCCGCAGGAGAGGGAACAAAGTGCCGCAGCTTCAACGGTTTCAGGCAGCCTGCATCCTACAAATCCGCAGCACCCCTCTCCCTCCCCCGTGGGGGAGGGCTGGGGAGAGGGCAAAACAGTTGCCGCACAAACCAACTTTTCCGCAGCCACAGCAAACCCTCTCCCGCAGGAGAGGGGAAAGGATGCCGAAGCTTCAACGGTTTCAGACGACCCCAAACCCAAAAAGCAGCCTGCACCCCAAAAAAATCGTCTGAAACCCCTCCCCCTCGCCGACATCCGCACCTTCCAAGCCTGGCTCAAAACCGCCGAGCGCGACAACCCGCGCCTGCTGTTCCTCAGCCGCGATGACCTCATGCAGCACGCCGCCGCGCACATCACCGAAGAACAATTCCCCAAACACTGGCAAACCGCAGACGGCAAATTCAAACTCAGCTACCGCTTCGAACCGCACCACCCGCTCGACGGCGTTACCCTCACACTGCCGCTCACCGTGCTCAACCGCATCAGCCCCGCCGCCCTCGAATGGCTCGTGCCCGGCATGATACGCGAAAAAATCCAGCTACAAATCAAAGCGCTGCCCAAACAAATCCGCCGCATCTGCGTGCCCGTGCCCGAATTCATCACCCAATTTTTAAGCCAAAATCCCGACCGCAACGCCCCCATCCTGCCCCAACTCGCCCAAGCCATCGCCAAAACCGCAGGCGACATCCGCATACTGGAGCAAATCAACCAAGACGAATGGGCCGCATTTAGGCTGCCCGAACACTGCTATTTCAACCTCCGCATCATCGACGACGGCGGACAAGAATTAGCCATGGGGCGCGATTTAATCCAAATTCAACAACAACTTGGCAAAGCCGCCGCCACCACCTTCCGCGACAACACCCAAGAATTCGAGCGCGACAACGTTACCGCATGGGACATCGGCACCCTGCCCGAATCCATCAAATTCGCCCGCGGCAAACAACAGCTCACCGGCTACCTCGGCCTGCAAAAAGAAAAAGACGGCCGCATCGCCCTGCGCCTGTTCGACACGTCTGCCGCCGCCGAACAAGCCCACAGATTAGGCGTGATCGAACTCATGAAACTACAACTAAAAGAACAAGTTAAAGACCTGAACAAAGGCATCCAAGGCTTCACCCAGGCCGCCATGCTGCTCAAACACATCAACGCCGACACCCTGCGCGACGACCTCACCCAAGCCGTCTGCGACCGCGCCTTTATCGGCGAAGACGAGCTGCCGCGCAACGAAAAAGCCTTCAAAGAACAAATCAAACGCGCCCGCAGCCGCCTGCCCGCCGTCAAAGAAGCCCTCAGCCGCTACTTGCAGGAAACCGCCGCCGCCTACGCCGAACTCAACGGCAAACTCGGCAAACACCCGCTCACCTACCTCATGCGCCAACGCCTGCAAACCCTGCTTGCCGCCGGCTTCGCCACCCGCACCCCGTGGGCACAATGGCCGCGCCTCCCCATCTACCTCAAAGCCATGACCCTGCGCCTCGAAAAATACAGCGGCAACCCTGCCCGCGACGCAGCCCGCGAAGCCGATATACAGGAATTGGAACAGATGTGGCAGGAAAAAACCGACGGCTTGGTGAAACAAGGACAACCCGTTTCAGACGACCTCGCTGCGTTTAAATGGATGATTGAGGAATTGAGGGTGTCGCTGTTTGCGCAGGAGTTGAAGACACCGTATCCGGTGTCGGTGAAGCGGTTGTTGAAGGAGTGGGAGGGGTTGAAATGAATAAGGGCTAACTGAAATTTATGTTACACTTGTGAAAATATTTGCCAAAAATATTTCAACATATAAATAAAGGTGTATTTCAATGAGCAATCGAAGTGCTAATGCAACCATCTTAGGTTATCGCTACCAATTTGATTATTCGATAAAACAAATCTTGGAACAAACTGATAATCTTAGTGAAATTGTACTAGAAGGGTTGGAAGATATTGATATCTTAACTCAAGATATTACGCATCTACACCAATGTAAATATTACAGTGGAACAGAATATAATCCTTCCGTTATCAAGGATGCAATTATTTCGATGTTTAATCATTTTCAAGCCAATAAAGGTGGTAATTTTAAGTATTATCTATATGGCCATTTTAAAAAGGGTGCTGATAAATTTTCAAGTGATATTGAATATTTAAAAAATAGAATTCTGTATGCATATTTAACATATGAAGATGAAATAAAAGATTTCCATTCTAGGCTTAATATTAATGTAAATGCCGATGAGTTTTTACAACAAGAGGAGAGCATAATAGAACTTTTGACGAGTCATTTTCCTAGATATGAAAATACCGAATTTATAAAATTTGTATATCTTTCTAACTCGAGAAATATTATAATTGAAAAATGCAGTAATAAAGACAATAGGAAGGTCACAAAAGAACAATTTTTAGCACAATTGAAATCCTCTGAAACTATTATTAGAAATAATATATTGCTAATTGATAAAAATAAGTATATAAGAGCAATGAAAGATAGTATTAAGGGTTTATTAATGTTGACTGGAACAGTAAATAGATATCCCGCTACAAGATTTATTATTTTAGATATAAATGATGGTGAATTAGATACGTTTGGAATTCCAAATTTTAATGATTTTCTCATAAAATTACATAGTAAATTTTCCTCTCCTGAAAGAACAAGTTCTGAAAGAAAAACAAAAACAGAGCATTTCTATCCGTATTTCATTTTTGCAAACCTTACGCCAACAAAAATCATAGAATTAAAACAAGATCTATATTTTAACAATCAATTCGTTATGGATGGGATGCTATTTAATGGAACAACGGATGATGACAGAGCTAAGAATCTTATAGATGAAAGGTTTAATAATGATAATTTTAAACCTTTCCGAATCCTTACCTCTATTGAGGATATAAGAAAAATATGCGATAGAATTAAACAAAGTAATATTAAATTAAAAAGAATTCAATTATTAGATTTTTATAGAAATCAAATAAGTATTGAACCTTCAAACTATAAGGATGTTTCCACCTTTTATTTTCAACAGAATAGTATTGACATGTTACAGGAGATAATTAGATGACTAATCATGCCGAAGTAGTTGCAGTTTATCCAGATAAAGTAAAAATTGAAATTGATGACTTATATGGATTTTTAGATGAAAACAATGGGTTAAAAATAGGATCATTCTTAAATATATCTGGAAATGATAATCATAGCCTAATTGTCACTATTGAAAATTTTAGCTTGGAATCAAAAGAAAATGGAGATAAGAAATATTTAATTGAAGCTTTGCCTCTTGGTACTATAAATGATGGTATATTTCATCGTGGCGGAGATACATTATCTATTCCGCCAACAGGGGTAACGGCTACAACATATGACGATATTAAACTAATTTTTGAAAATTCTGTGGAGGAGCAAAAAAAATTCATATTTAGCACACTCATTCACCATCATGAAAATATTAGTATTCCTGTGGATGGGAATAAATTTTTTAACAAACATATTGCTGTAGTCGGCTCTACAGGTTCAGGTAAATCACATACAATTTCCAGTTTATTGCAATGTGCACTTAATGCAAAAGATAACTCTAATATTGATTTGAATAATTCTCACATTCTTATATTCGACATTCATTCCGAATACAAATCAGCTTTTCCTAATGCAAATTACTTAGATATCACAAATCTGAAATTGCCATACTGGTTGCTAAATAGTGCAGAGTTGGAAGAAATATTGTTGGATACAGGAGAAAGGGATAACTATAATCAAGCATCTATTTTCAGACAACTTGTTACTGAGAATAAAAAATATCATAACGCTGATGAAGAAAAAATTTTCTATGATAGCCCTTTAAAATTTAATATTAATGAAATTTTAAATGCTTTATTTAATATAAAAAATGAAACAGTCCACGCAAAGAAACCTGATCACTATATGTTTGATAATTCAGGAGAGGATGGAGAAGAGTTAACTAATCAAGAAAAATTGCAAAAATATTTCTCTGATAGATATACATTCAAACCACAAAAAAACCAAAGTGTAAGCAAAGGAACATACGCAGATGGGACATTAGAAAAATTTTTTCTACGGTTTGAAACAAAAGTAAATGATGATAGACTAAAATTTTTATTTGATGAGGAAAATTTTAATTTAACACTACAAGAAACCTTACAAAATATTTTGGGTTATACCAGCAAATCAAATATTACTATACTAGATCTAAGTGGAATTCCATTTGAGGTATTAAGTATTACCGTATCTCTAATTTCTAGGTTATTATTTGATTATGGTTATTACCATAAGAAATTATTACAAAATAATCCAGATAGAATCAGCAATAATGATGTTCCTTTCTTACTGGTTTACGAAGAGGCACACAAATACGCCCCTAAAAGCGACTTAGTAAAATATCGTTCAGCGCTTCAGTCAATTGAAAGGATTGCAAAAGAAGGGAGAAAATATGGAATTACTTTATTGTTGGCAACTCAAAGACCATCGGAAATATCCGAGACAATATTTTCGCAATGTAGCAACTTTATTTCAATGAGATTGACTAATCCAAACGATCAAAATTTCATCACACGATTGTTACCTGATACATTAGGAAATATGACTAGTAAATTACCTTCATTACAATCCGGTGAGGCTTTACTTCTAGGAGAAGCTATTATCATGCCACTATTTGTAAAAATTAATAGATGCAATCCAGAACCTTCATCTAATGATATTCCGTACTTTGAATTATGGAAGAAAGAATGGAAAGAAGTTGATTTTAATGAATTATCTGATATATGGAATAGGTAAATCTGTCAATAAGTCATAATCCAAATCAATCTGCATGCCGTCTGAAATTGTTATCCCATCTCAACCTCAAAGGCTACCTGAAAATCTCTCCGCAGATTTTTCAGGTGGTCTTTTCTCATGCCACCCTCTCCCCAAACGTCGCCCGAACCAGTAAACTCCCCATATTTCAACAACTTCTTGGAAACCAACCATGTCCCGTATCCATCCGCTCCACCTGTTCCCGCATCATATCGCCGAACGCGGCCTGTTGTATTTTCAGCAGGGCAAGGTTCGTGACGTCCAAAAAACCTCCGCAGGACGTTATCGGGCGGAGGTGTACGGTTCGGAAAACTATTCGGTATGGCTGAAGCTGGATAGTGATTTGTACATTAAGGACGGGGGCTGCGATTGTCCTTATGGCTGGGCGTGCAAGCATATGGCGGCGTTGTGGTATGCGGTGCGCGAGCAAACTCAGGATAACCAGTCGGCAGAGCTTGACGCGCAGCAGCCTAAAAAGGGCGGCAATCCGTATCGGCAGCAACTCTCCAGCATCTTTTCCCGAACCCGATATTATGATTACTACGAAGCCGCCGATTTAGGCTTCAGGCTGCAAAACTGGTTGGAAGATGTGTCGCAGGAGGGGGCGGAGGCGTTGCAACAGGCTTTGCCTCTGTTGATACCGCGTTTGCAGGATGCTTTTGAAAAGGCGGACGATTCGGACGGTATGTTGGGCGATGCCATGTATATGGCACTCGATCTGCTGGAAGAGGCGGTCATGGAAAACGTCACTAAGCGTTTGATCAATTTTTTGGACAAATGCTTGGACGACAGCCGCTATTTTGATTTCTCGGAGGCAGGCAATAAAATCTACCAAATCCGCGCCCGAATCTGGCGGCTGCGCGGCGAATGGCAGGCGTGGCAAGATTATGTGGCTAAACGTTTGGCTGTTACCGAGTCGGGTTGGGAACATGAATTTTGGGCGCTCGAAGGCTGGCAGGTTTTGCAGGCGAAAGGCGATACTGCTGCCGCGCAGGATTATTTCAGACGACATCTGCGCCTGCCGAAATTCAGACAAATTGCGGTAGAACAAGCAGTCGGGCAGCAAGATTGGGCGGAAGCGGAACGCCTCTTGCGCGAAGGCATCAGCATTGCCGAAGATGAAGGAACGCTCGGCACAGCGCACAAATGGAAGCTGCAACTTTTCGATGTATTGAAGGAAACCGGCAAAGATGTCCGCGAAATCGCAGCGGATTTGGCGTTTTCCACCAGCCTTTCGTTGCCGCATTACGAGGCATGGAAAGCCACGTTTTCCGCTGCCGAATGGCCGCATGAATTCAACCGCCTGCTTGCGCGCTTGTCGGGTCAATATTCGCTGCAAGCTGAAATATTCGAGCATGAACAGGAATTCGACCTGTTGCTCGCCCTATTGCAGCAACACCTTTCGTTGTACATGATGGAACGTTTTGCCCCGTCTTTCCCCGATCCGTATCACGACCAAATCGTGGCTTGCTACCTGAAAATCTTTGCGGTTGAAATCGACGAAGCAAGCAACCGTAAGCAATACCGCCAGCTCTTGAACCAATTAAAAGTCCTCCGTCGCCAATATTCCGCACAACGGCAGGCAATAGAAGACTTTGCCGACGAAATCAGGGAACGATATAGCGAAAAACCGCGCCGGCCTGCGTTGCTGGAAGAATTGGATCGGGCGGGGTTTTAGGAAAAAGCTATTCATCCACACCCTGACGATGAATTTTCCAAACAAACCTGCAATCCTTACATATAGAAACCAGAAGCGTTGTTTACAGTATTTTCAG
>NZ_KV814938.1:0-13980 GCF_001814135.1 Neisseria sp. HMSC067H09
GAAGAAGCTCGCAAAGCCGAAGAAGCTCGTAAAGTTGAAGAAGCTCGTATTTCTGCCAAACTGACTAATTTAATTGAATTTGCACTTCAAAAAGGGTTATCTGAAGAGCAGGCAAAGCAATTTGCAGCAGCAAATATAGAAACTGAAGATAGTGAAAAACAACAAAAACTTACAGCCTTCATCAGACAATTAAATATTGATGAAGCCGAGAAACTTAAAGGTACAGATTTCTCAAATGCAAAATATCCTTTTGATACGCTTCAGGCAAAGACTACTGCAAGTTCTCAAAGTATTAGAAATGCGCTCACAAATGAAAACCGTATTCACTCTGTTATCTACAATTTACCATATTCCGTAGTAGCTGGTGATTATTCGGGTAACATTTCATATAACAATCAAACTGGCTATATCTTCTCAGATGATAGAGAATCTTCTATTGTGATCAATGGATTAAAAACAGATTCTCAAGCTATTCCAAGTATAGGTTCTGCAACTTATACAGGTAAAGCATTTAATGGAACATATCTAAATACTTATGATTGGAACTCACATGAATCAAAAGAAAGTATAAAAGAGGGTTTATTATCTTACATCATTGATTTCTCCAAACGCACAGGTTCCGGGGAAATTACCGGACTGGGCGACACAATTAAGCTGCATAGTGGGATAATTCAGGATTCTAATATTTCCGCATCAGCAGAACAGGGATACAAAACCGGTAACTACTCATTGGGTTTCTTCGGTAAAAATGCGGAAGAAGTTGCAGGCAAAGTTATCTTTAATGGAAAAGATACTGTCGGCTTCGGCGGACAGCGCGGAGAGATTCAAAAATAATTTTCCATCTTAATTATGATGTAAAAGGTCGTCTGAAACCGTTTCAGACGACCTTTTCGACCATTTTCACCGCGTTATCCATATTTATCCGTATAATGACAGAATACGCCTGCAATCCATATCCCCCTGAATAAAATGAATAAAAATTATCTCGTCTTACTGATGCTCTCTTTCCCGTCAGCCGCCCTTGCCGATACACCCGTTGTCCGTGTACCTGCGCCTGTATTTTTTGACAAGCAGCCTAACAGCGAAACACCTTCAAAAGATTTTACCGACGACAAACCCACAGAACAGAGGCTTTCAGACGACCTTTCTGCCGATTCCTCATTGGAAGCACAGATCAACCGCGCATTAATCGGACGGGACTGGAAGATGCTGGAAGGTTTGTTGGCGCAATATAAAGCCGCGCCCGACCGGGATGCCGTTTTATACGATTATGCTTTAGGCGCGTTGAGGCGCAGTCAGTTGCGGCATGATGAAGCTGTCTCGCTCTATCGCGGCATTTTGGCGAAACATCCCGATTTGGCGTATCCGCGTTTCGATTTGGGTGTAATGATGTTTGAAAACAAGCAGTATCGTGAGGCAAAAGCTGAATTGAAACGGGCAAAACCGGATTTGCAGCCGCCCATGCAGCAACTTGCCGACCGCTATCTTGCTTCCATTGAATCGGCGCAAAGCTGGCAGCCTGATGTTTCGCTGCAATACGAGCAAACCGATAATGTGAACAATGCCTCATCCGAGCGCGTTATAGAATGGAACGGCAGACGCTGGAATAAAACCGCTGACAGCCTGCCGCAAAAGGCGCACGGTATCCGCTACGGCGCTGGCGTATCGCGCGAAATCAATGTGGGCGGGCATCATTTTGTTTACGGCAGCCTGAGCGGCGACGGCGTGCATTATTGGGACAATCAGGATTTTAACGAGCAAAGCCTGCGCTTGGCGGCAGGCTATAAAAACCGTTCGGCAGTGCAATCTTTCGGGATTGTACCGTTTGCCGAGCAAAACTGGCTGGGCGGCAAACGCTATAATCGCGAAACCGGTATCCATACCGATTTTTCACGTCGTCTGAACGAAAAATGGCGGCTCTCGCTCAATGCAGGCTATATCAAAAAATACTATCGGAACAGCGGCTCGGCAGCGCGTTACAACAGCCATATGCCGCTGGCGGGGGCAACGCTGGCATACTCTGCACCGAAAAACTGGCTGCTCTACGGCGGCGCAGACTGGTCGCACGAAATGACCAAAGAAGCGGAGCAGGCATCCGTGCGCAAGGGCATACGCTTCGGCGCGGCGAAAGCGTTTGAGAACGGATTCGGCATCCGTACCAACCTGCGCTACGCCCGCCGTACCTTTGATGCACCGGGTAGCCTGGTGTACCGCCTGACTCGAAAAGACCATGAATATCAGGCAAATGCCTCTATTTGGCACAATAAAATTTCATGGAAAGGCTTAGTGCCGCATTTGAATTTCCGTTATCTCAAAATCGACAGCAATATGAGCGGCTTCTATTCCCGCAAAAGTATGCAGACATTTGTCAGCGTGGAGAAACAGTTTTGAAGCAGCAGGGATAAGGGGTTGGAAAAACACTCTGCCCGCCATCCGCCGAGATTCCCGTATCGGCAGGAATCCGTCGAAAATCTTGAGAAATAGGTATTTGAAAAACGGTTGTCAAAATTAAAAGTGAATCTCCACCTATGCGGAAATGACGCCGATTGAAGCGTTTCTGTTTGAATAACAATAAATCGGATTCGAAAATCCGAGCGGTAAACCCGATAAAAAGGTCGTCTGAAAGCCCAAGCAGCTTTTCAGACGACCTTTTTTGATTTTCAGCTTGCACAACTGCCCTTCACAAGGCCTTGTGCTTGCGACGCTTGAACCATTTGCCCAATATACCGCCTTCGCGCCCGAACACCAGCGATACGGCATACAGCACGCCGCAGCACAAGATAATCGCAGGTCCGGACGGAATTTCGACGTGATAGGAAAACAGCAGTCCGGCAAAACCGCAGACCAGTGCGATAAAGACGGACAAAGCCATCAACGCGCCCATGCTTTTCGCCCAGAGCCGCGCGGTAATCGACGGCAGCATCATCAGACCGACCGACATCAGCGTACCGAGTGCCTGAAAGCCTGCAACAAGGTTCATCACCACCAAAATCAGGAAGACGACGTGCCAAAAGCCGCCCTTCCCGCCGACCGCCTTCAGAAACAGCGGGTCAATGCTTTCCAAAACCAGCGGGCGGTAAATAATCGCCAATGCCGTTACCGTGACGCTTGCCGAGGCGGCAATCAGTTGCAGCGCGGGAATATCCACCGACAAGACCGACCCGAACAAGAGATGCAGCAAATCGACGCTGCTGCCGTTTTTACTGACCAAAACCACGCCGATTGCCAGACTGCTCAGATAAAAGGCGGCAAAGTTGGCATCTTCCTTCAACGATGTAAAACGGCTCGCCAAACCCGCCAAAAGCGCCATCAGCAAGCCTGCTGCAAACCCGCCGACGCTCATTGCAGGCAGGCTCAGCCCGGCAAACATATAGCCGATTGCCGCACCGGGCAGGACGGCATGACTCAAAGCATCGCCCACCAGGCTCATGCGCCGCATGACCAGGAACACGCCGACCGGAGCGGCACTCAAAGCCAGACAGAATACCGACGCAAGCGCATAGCGCATAAAGTCGAATTCCGCAAAAGGGGAAATCAGCAAATCGTATAAATTCATGGTATCCGGTAAATAAGGGAAAACTTCTGAAAATGGGAAACGTCGTCTGAAAATCCTTCGCCGCATCTTTCAGACGACGTACTGCCTTACAAGGGGGCTGCGCAAACTATACGTCGCACCAGTCCTCAGACTCCTGCCGCTGCATCAGCATATTCGCGCGGGCAAGGTTTTCATCGGTCAGGACGGACGGCGTTCTGCCCGCCGCAACCTTTTCCCGGGCCAGCAACAGCGTGTCCGAAAAATAATCGCGTACCTGCGCATAATCGTGCAACACCGCGATAATTGCCTGCCCTTCCTCATTGCATTGGCGCAATACGTCCAAAAGCGCGTAAGTCGTGCGCGCATCGACGGCGTTGAAAGGTTCGTCCAAAAGCAGGAATTTTGCCCCCTGCGCCAGCATACGCGCAAATAAAACGCGCTGAAACTGGCCGTTGGACAAATGCGCGATCTGCCTGTCGGCAAAATCCCGCATACCGACGCGCGCAAGCGCATCCAAAACGCGGGTACGCTGCGTCGCGTCAACCCGTCCGAAAAAGCCGATTTCGTACCACAAACCCATCGCCGCCAGTTCGAAAACCGTCATCGGCTGGCCGCGGTCGATGTCCGACTGCTGCGGCAGATAGGCGATGTCTTTGCGTTGCAGGTTTTGCAGGAGGACGCGTCCCGTATCGACTTGCTGCAAACCCATGACCGCTTTTAAAAAAGTTGATTTGCCCGCCCCGTTCGGCCCGCAGACCGCCCACATCGAATGCTCGGCAAATTCGATGCCGACATGGTGTACGGCAGGCCGTGTCCGGTAGCTGACCGTCAGATTTTCAACAACGATACTCATGTAACCGCCCAAAAATACATGCCCCAAACCGCCGCCAAAGCGAAAAGCGCAATCAGCAGGCGTTGGAACAATCCGGTGAGTAAAATGGAATTCATAACAATATCGGAATTAAAGACGATGTGTTTAAAATGAAACAAAAGCAAGGATGATACTTTATAACATTATGATTGTAAACATAAAGACAGTATCAGGATATAGGCACGATTCTTGAGGACAAGGCATCTGCCGTTTTCAGACGACTTTTTTCAAAGCCGGCGCAGGCGGTTTGCCCGTATAAGCAGCGTGTACCTTGCCCATGAAGAAACGACCCGGCTTATCGTCCGATTCATGAGTCAGTAGGCCAGATATGAGTATCCAACGTTGCCAACATTCAAACCCTAATTAGGCAATGTGGAAAATTTCAAGCAGTTGTCGGATACAAGTATCCTACCTACATCAGCAAGCAATGAAGCCAATTACAAAAGGTCGTCTGAAAACCCATATTCAGGTTTTCAGACGACCTTTTATGCTTCAAATCCCGTGTTATTGCAGACTGTGTTCCAGCGAAATGCCTGCCGCCCAGCCGGTTTTGGGGTCTTTGCTTTCTTTGACTACGCCTGAGTTGAATGAGAGGGTCGTGCGTTTGGAGAATTTGTATTCGGTGTTAAACGCGAGCTGTTTGTAGTTCTTGCCGGTATCGGAGCGACCGTAGGCGACGCCGAGTTTAGGGGTGATGTTGCCCATGGTGTAGCCGGCGGTCACTTGGAAATCGCGGGTGTTGGTATTGGTTTTGGTTTCGTCTTCCCAGTGGAATTTGTCGGCAACATTGCGGGCGTACATCATGCCGGCGGCGAGGTAGAGATTGTCTTTGTCGTAGCCGACTTTCATGGAATGAACCTGTCTGTCTTTGGTATCGTCAGGCGAGCCGTTGCGGGCGTATTCGAGGGCGTAGTGAGCGTTGAAGCCGTTGGTCGGGTGTTTGTAGTGCAAGCCTAAGCCCGCCATCCAGTCGCTGTTACGTTTCCTGTCTTTGTATTTGTTGGCACCGGGCGCGATTTGGACGCGGTAGTTGAAGCCGTTGTCGAAGGTTTTGGATTCGTAGTTCAGGGCGATTTCACGACCGCCGAAACGGGTCATGCGCCCCATGGTTTGGGTGTGGTTGTTGCCGTTGAATGCGTCTTGTTCGCCGGTCAGGTAGTGCATGGGGGTACTGAGCCAGCCGGCACGGACGGTACCGAAATCGCCGCGCAGGCCGATATAGGAGTCATCCGTACTCCAGCCGTTGTAATCGAAAGCGACGAATGAATTGACGCCGTAGATGAGCTTGAGGTCTTTGTCGAGTTTTTCACTGCCCATAATCCAGATGCGGCTGTTGTTGTCGGATATATCGGTAGCGGATTGGCCTTTGCCGTTGCGTTCGTGCTCGATGGAGGTAAATATCCGCCCGCCGATTTTGGCTTCGTTATCGGACGCCAAAGCAGGAACGGCAAGCGGGACGGCAACCGCAATCATCAGCAACTTCTTCATTTTATTCTCCTTTTGTTTGATTTTTCTGAACTTTTGTTTCGACAGGGTTTTATACTATTTTAGGATTGCAAAAAAATCAATATTTTTGTAATCGCTTGTAACTTTTATTTTCAAAAATGTTTTTTATGGCGTTTTTTTGTGTTATCTTGCAAACCAATTCCAAGAACAGGCGGATTATTTCAGATATTTATAGAGAATAAATCTTTTTATCCGCCTAAATTCAGAATATTTCCCTATTTTGTAGTCGTATGTAATTTTTTTATTTCTGCAAGACTCAAACCTGAGGGGAGATAAGGAAAAGAGGAGAAACAACGTGCTGCCGACCAAACTTTATTCCGTATCGGCTTTATCGCTTGCCGTGGTGCTTGCGCTGTCGGCGTGTCATCGCGAAGTCAAGCCCGCGCCCGAATTCAAACGCAGCGAATACAATAAAATCGTCATCAGCAACGCAGTCGAACCGAGTACGCTCGACCCGCAAAAAAGCTCGGATATGGCGGCGGGCGCGATTATCCGTCAGATGATGGACGGCTTGGTCAGTACGGATGCCGAAGGCAAAACCATTCCCGCGTTGGCGTTGAAATGGGAGCCGTCGGACGAAGGGCGCGTTTGGACGTTCCACCTGCGCGATGCGAAATGGAGCAACGGCGACCCGATTACCGCCGAAGATTTCGTTTACAGCTTCCGCCGCCTCGCCGATCCCGAAGTCGCCGCGCCTAGCAGCAGCTATTTGGAAGATGCGAAAATACAGGGGGCGGCGGAAATCCTGCAAGGCAAGGCGAAGCCGGATACTTTGGGCGTCAAGGCTTTGGACGAGAAAACGCTGCAATTCACGCTCACCGCGCCTGTGCCGTATTTCCCCGACATGCTGATTCAGCAATTCACCTATCCCGTCCACCGCGCCACGGTCGAAAAATTCGGTGAAAAATGGACGCAGCCGGGCAATTATGTCTCCAGCGGCGCATACATCCTCAAAGAATGGCACGTCAACAGCCACATCACCATGGATAAAAACCCCGCTTATTACGACAGCAAAAAAGTATCCATCCCGCGGGCGGTGTTCCTCGCCAGCGGCAAAGAATACGACCGCTACCGCGCCGACGAAGTGGACGTTACCTACGGCATCCCTTCCGACCAGATTAAGATTGCCGAGAAAGAATTTCCCGGTCAGGTTCGGCGCGCGACTTTGCTGTGTTCTTGGTTTTTAGAGCCGAACTTGGAATCCGCCGAATTTAAAAATCCCAAAGTCCGCCGCGCGCTCAACCTGCTGACCGACCGCGCCATCATTACCAAGGTTGCCGCACGCGGCGACAAGGAAGCGTTCCAGCTTACCCCGCCGAATATGCAGGGCGGCGGCGAGTCTGCGCCTGCGTGGAAGCCGCTGAAACGCGAAGCGCGTATTGCCGAAGCAGAAAAACTCTTGCGCGAAGCGGGTTATAGCGAAGAGAAACCGTTCGAGTTCCAAATCGTCTATACCACCAGCGAGGCCGCCAAAAAACAAATCACCGCGCTGCAATCCATTTGGAAGGCGACCGTGCCGTTCGTTCGCCCCACGTTGATGAACGAAGAATGGAAAACCTTCTTGGACAAGCGCATGCAGGGCAATTTCAGCATGGCGTTCGCGGGCTGGTGTTCCGACTACAACGACCCTGCGGGCATGCTCAATATTTTCAAATCCAACAATCCGAACAACGCCTTCCATTACAAGAATCCCGAGTTTGACAAGCTGATGAACAGCACGCTCGAAGCGGGCATTTCCGCCGAAGAACGCGCTCGCCGCTACGTCAGCGCCGAGGCGATGCTGCAACGCGACGACGCCTTTATCCCGCTGTATCACCAAGTCAGCATCAATCTGGTGAAACCCGACATCCAAGGCTACTCCGACCGCGACCCGCTGAAAAACTATACTGTTAAGAATTGGTCGTTTGCACCCAAGAAGTGATTTGATAACATAGACACGTTTTTCAGACGACCTCCCTGTACATCAAGTTATAGTGGATTAACAAAAATCAGGACAAGGCGACGAAGCCGCAGACCGTACAGATAGTACGGAACCGATTCACTTGGTGCTTCAGCACCTTAGAGAATCGTTCTCTTTGAGCTAAAGCGAGGCAACACCGTACTGGTTTAAAGTTAATCCACTATAAAAGGGTCGTCTGAAACCGCGAAACCCTATTGGAGAATCCCGTTCATGAATACCGTATCGAATTACCTGTCCGCATTGCGCGAAGCCATGAAGGCGCAAGGCTTGGACGCACTCGTCATCCCCTCCGCCGACCCCCATCTTTCCGAATACCTGCCCGCACACTGGCAGGCGCGTCGCGAGTTGTCGGGCTTTACCGGCTCGGTCGGCACTTTCGTCGTTACCGCCGATGAAGCGGGCGTGTGGGTGGACAGCCGCTATTGGGAACAAGCCACCAAACAGCTTGCAGGCAGCGGCATCGAGCTGCAAAAAAGCGGGCAAGTTCCGCCGTACAACGAATGGCTCGCAGCAAACCTTTCCGAAAACGCCGCCGTCGGCATCCCTTCCGATATGGTGTCGCTCACCGGCAAACGCACTTTGGCGCAATCCCTAGCCGCCAAAAACATCCGCATCGAACACCCTGACGACCTGCTTGACCGCGTATGGAGCAGCCGCCCATCCATCCCCGCCGAAACCGTGTTCATCCACGACCCCGCCTACGTCTCTGAGACCGCTGCCGAAAAACTCGCCCGCGTGCGTGCCGTCATGGCTGAAAAAGGTGCGGATTACCACTTGGTTTCCTCGCTTGACGACATTGCTTGGCTGACCAACCTGCGCGGCAGCGACGTGCCTTTCAACCCTGTGTTCGTGTCCTTCCTGCTTATCGGCAAAGACAACGCCGTTCTCTTTACCGACCAAGGTCGTCTGAACGCCGAAGCCGCCGCCGCGCTGCAAACCGCCGGCATCACGGTCGAACCTTACGCCCAAGTTGCCGACAAACTCGCGCAAATCGGTGGCGCGCTGCTTATCGAGCCGAACAAAACCGCCGTCAGCACCCTCGTGCGCCTGCCCGAAAGCGTGCGCCTGATCGAAGGCATCAACCCGTCCACCTTCTTCAAATCCGTCAAATCCGAAGCCGACATCGTCCACATCCGCGAAGCGATGGAACACGACGGCGCGGCGTTGTGTGGCTTCTTCGCCGAGTTTGAAGACATCATCGACAACGGCGGCAGCCTGACCGAAATCGACGTGGACACCATGCTCCACCGCCACCGCAGCGCACGTCCGGGCTTCATCTCATTGAGTTTCGACACCATCGCGGGCTTCAACGCCAATGCCGCCCTGCCGCATTACAGCGCAACGCCCGAAAGCCACAGCACCATCAGCGGCAACGGTCTGCTGCTCATTGACTCCGGCGCGCAATACAAAGGTGGCACGACCGACATCACCCGCGTCGTCCCCGTCGGCACACCGACCGCCGAACAAAAACGCGACAACACCCTCGTTCTCAAAGCCCATATCGCGCTTGCCGAAGCCGTGTTCCCCGAAAACATCCTCTCGCCGATGATAGACGCCATCTGCCGCAAACCCCTGTGGCAGGCGCAATGCGACTACGGTCATGGTACAGGACACGGTGTAGGCTATTTCCTCAACGTCCACGAAGGCCCTCAAGTCATCGCCTGCGCCGCCGTTCCCGGCCCGCAGCACGCCATGAAAAAAGGCATGGTTACCTCCATCGAACCCGGACTCTACCGTCCCGGCAAATGGGGCATCCGCATTGAAAACCTCGCCGCCAACCAAGCTGTTGCCAACCCGCAGGAAACCGAGTTCGGCAGCTTCCTCTACTTCGAAACCCTGACCCTCTGCCCCATCGACACCCGCCTGATGGACACCGCCATGATGACCGCCGGCGAAATCGACTGGGTCAACCGCTACCACGCTGAAGTCCGCCGCCGCCTCGAGCCGCTGACCGAAGGCGCGGCAAAAGCATGGCTGATCAAACGTACCGAACCGCTGGCGCGTTAACCGCAAAGGTCGTCTGAAAAACGACTGTGGCGTGGGTTCTAACCATGAGTCCGCGCCAACCCAAAAGGTCGTCTGAAAAACAACCGTAGCGTGGGCTCTGCCCACGAAAAACACCAGCAAAAGGTCGTCTGAAACCCAAAATCCCGTTTCAGACGACCTCCGAAACAAACATAAAACGCAGGCTGCCACCCGCAACCGCCACAATAAAAAAAAACCGTCCGAAATCCCATCCCAAGTTTTCAGACAACCATAAAAGCCGTAGGGTGGGCTTTGCCCACGAAAAGCATCAGCCAAAAGGTCGTCTGAAATCCAAAATCCCGTTTCAGACGACCATACATAAAAGCAAAAGCCCGCACACCCAAAAACCAAGGGCCTGACTACAAAGAAGAGAAAACCAACCCCAGCGTCCGAACACCCGTTCAGACCGCCTTCCCGTATTCAGGCATATTCCGACCCACCAAGCCCCGAGCAGGTACGATATGCTGAAATTCATCATCCGCCGCATACTTTCCGCCATCCCCACCATGCTGGTACTGATTACCGTCTCATTCTTCCTGATGCGGCTCGCACCCGGCAGCCCCTTCACCGGCGACAAAAACGTACCGCCCGCCGTACTTGCCAACATCGAAGCCAAATACCACCTGAACGACCCGATGTACCTGCAATACTTCAACTACCTCAAACAACTCGCCCACGGCGACCTCGGTCCCTCGTTCAAATACAAAGACTACAACGTCAACGAGCTGCTCGCCCAAGCCCTGCCCGTTTCCGTCGAGCTGGGCGTGTACGCCTTCATCATCTCCACCGTCTTGGGCGTACTCATGGGCACCATCGCCGCACTCAGGCGCAACACATGGGCGGACTACACCATCATGACAGCCGCCATGACCGGCATCGTCGTCCCCAGCTTCGTCAAAGCCCCCATCATGATTTTCATCTTCGCCATCACCCTCAAATGGCTGCCTGCCGGCGGCTGGAATGACGGCTCGTTGACCAGCCTCATCATGCCCGTCGCCGCCCTCTCCATAGGCTATGTCGCAGGCCTCGCCCGCATCACGCGCGGCGCGATGATAGAAGTGTTGAACAGCCCCTACATCCGCACTGCCCGCGCCAAAGGACTATCAATGAACAGCATCGTCCTGCGCCACGCACTGCGTCCCGCCATGCTGCCCATCCTCTCCTATCTCGTTCCCGCCTTCGTCGGCATCATCACCGGCGCCATCGTCATCGAAAGCGTCTTCGGGCTGCCCGGCATCGGACAACTCTTCGTCAACGGCGCGCTCAACCGCGACTACGGCATGATCTTGGGGCTGACCATCCTCGTCGGCGTACTGACCATCGTCTTCAACGCCATACTCGACATCCTCTACGCCCTGATCGACCCCAAAATCCGCTATTAAAAGCAAAAAAGGTCGTCTGAAAACCGGTTTTGCCGTTTTCAGACGACCCCCGAACAAAAAACGGAGAACACCATGCTATTCAACAAGAAAAATTCCCGCGCCATAGCAGACGCAGCCGAACAGGCACAAGTACACGGACGCAGCCTGTGGCAGGACGCATGGCGGCGTTTCAGCAACAACAAAGCCGCCCTGTGCAGCGTCTTCATCCTTGCCGCCATTATCCTCTTCGTTATCGCCGTCCCCTGGGTCAGCGCCTACACCTACGATTACACCGACTGGGACAACATGCAAATCCCGCCTTCCTTCGCCACCCGCCACTACTTCGGCACCGACCTGCTCGGACGCGACCTCCTCACCCGAGCCGCCGCCGGCGGACGCATTTCCCTGCTCATCGGCATCGCAGGCGCACTCGTCGCTGTCGTCATCGGCACGCTCTACGGCGCGCTCGCAGGCTTTTTCGGCGGCAAACTCGACTCCGTCATGATGCGCCTGCTCGAAATCCTCAACGCCTTTCCTTTTATGTTCTTCGTCATCCTGTTGACCACCTTCTTCGGACGCAACCTCTTACTCATCTTCGTCGCCATCGGACTCGTCTCATGGCTGGACGTCGCCCGCATCGTCCGCGGTCAAACCCTCAGCCTCAAACACAAAGAATTCGTCGAAGCCGCCCGCATCACAGGCGTATCCCGCCGCCGCATCGTTACCCGCCACATCATCCCCAACGTACTCGGCGTCGTCATGGTTTACGCCTCCCTGCTCGTCCCCGGCATGATCATGTTCGAATCCTTCCTCAGCTTCCTCGGATTGGGCGTACAAGAACCCCAGACCAGTTGGGGTTCCATGCTCCAAGAGGGCGCAGCCTCCATGGAAGCCGCCCCGTGGCAGCTCCTCGTCCCCTGCTTCTTCCTCGTCGCCACCCTCTTCTGCTTCAACTTTATCGGCGACGGCCTGCGCGACGCACTCGACCCCAAAGACCGCTGACACACACCACGAGGACACACCCATGAACACCCCGTTACTCACCGTCGAAAACCTCGACATCCGCTTCCAACTCCACGAAAAAACCGTCCACGCCGTGCGCAACATCAGCTTCAAAGTCGCCAAAGGCGAAACCCTCGCCCTCGTCGGCGAATCCGGTTCCGGCAAATCCGTTACCGCCATGTCCCTCATGCGCCTCCTGCCCGAAAACACCACCCGCTACGGACAAGACTCACGCATCACCTTCGACGGCACATCCATCCTCGACGCAGACGAAAAAACCCTCCGCAGCCTGCGCGGCGGACGCATCAGCTTCATCTTCCAAGAGCCCATGACCTCGCTGAACCCCTTCATGAAAATCGGCACCCAGCTCACAGAAGCCCTGCGCGTCCACAACAAAACCATCACCCGCAAAGCCGCCCGCGAACGCATCCTCGACCTCCTCAACCGCGTCGGCATCCGCGAAGCAGAACGTCGTCTGAAACAATACCCCCACGAATTCTCAGGCGGCCAGCTCCAGCGCATCATGATCGCCATGGCGCTGCTCAACGAGCCCTCCCTGCTCATCGCCGACGAACCCACCACCGCCCTCGACGTCACCATCCAGGCAGAAATCCTCGACCTCCTCCACGACCTCCAAAAACAAATGGGCATGGCGATAATCTTCATCACCCACGACCTCGGACTCGCCGAACACTACTCCGAAACCGTCTGCGTCATGAAAGACGGCGAAATCGTCGAGCGCGGCAAAATCAAACAAGTTTTCGCCAACCCCACCCACCCCTACACCGCCCAACTCATCCACTCCGTCCCCAAAGGCATGAAAGACCCCGTAGAAGGCAACCCGCCCGAACTCATCCGCGCCGACGGCATCAACGTCCACTTCACCCTCAAACACAACTTCTTCGGCAAACCCCTCAAAACCTTCCACGCCGTCAAAAACATCAGCCTCGCCATCCGCCAAGGCGAAACCCTCGGCATCGTCGGCGAATCCGGTTCCGGCAAATCCACACTCGGCAAAGCCATCATGCAAATGCTCCCCTACCAAGGCAGCATACACTTCGACGGCAGCGACCTCGCCGCCCTCAGCCCCGAGCGCGCGCGCCAGCTCAAAGCCGAACGCCAAATCGTCTTCCAAGACCCCTACGGCTCACTCTCCCCCCGCCTCACCGTCGGCGAAATCATAGGCGAAGGCCTCACCGTCCACCGCCCCGAAATGACCAAAGCCCAACGCACCGAACTCGTCCTCAAAGTCCTGGACGAAGTCTCCCTGCCCGCCGACGCCCTCAACCGCTACCCGCACGAATTCTCAGGCGGACAACGCCAACGCATCGCCATCGCCCGCGCCCTCATCCTGCGGCCCAAGTTCATCCTCCTCGACGAACCCACCTCCGCCCTTGACCGTTCCGTCCAAATCAAAGTCGTCGAACTGCTGCGCGGACTCCAAACCAAATACGGACTGACCTACATCTTCATCAGCCACGACCTCTCCGTCGTCCGCGCCGTCAGCGACAACGTCGCCGTCATGCAGCACGGAGAACTCGTCGAATACGGCAGCGCAGACCAAATCTTCCACCACCCGCAGAAAGACTACACCAAACGCCTCATCAACGCCGCCTTCGACCTCTGACCCAAGGTTGCCTGAAACCCAACGTAGCGTGGGCTCCGCCCACGAACCCCACAAATACCAAAAGGTCGTCTGAAACCCAACTTTCAGACGACC
>NZ_KV814938.1:14080-53052 GCF_001814135.1 Neisseria sp. HMSC067H09
GAAACCCAACTTTCAGACGACCTTCTTTCTAATCTCATCTACTTCATCGCAAATTTCAACGAAAACTTTACCAAGCCAACCCATAATTACCTCCAGCAGCCGTCATTCCCGCGCAGGCGGGAATCCATCGGAAACCCTAAGAAACAGATATTCAAAAACAGTTGCCGAAATTCAAAAGTGGATTCCCGCCTGCGCGGGAATGACGGCAGACAAATATCCCGTCGGATACGGTTATCCCAACCTACACCGACAACCCAAAATCGTCTGAAACCCACCGTAGCGTGGGCTTTGCCCACGAACCCCGCAAATACAAAAAGGTCGTCTGAAACCCAACTTTCAGACGACCTTCTTTCTAATCCCATCTACTTCATCGCAGCCTTCAACGCAAACGCTGCCAGCAGTGCGCCGAAGCGGTATTTGCGCGGAATGGCGAGTCCTGCCGTTTTATACAGCAGGCTTGTCTGCGTCAGCTCGTTGCCCAAATCCAGCAGCTTCATCAGCGTGTCCGACTTGCGTTCTTCCTGTTTCTTCAATTTTCGCTGTTTCAAATACGATGCCTCAATCCTCAGGCGGACGAGTTTGGCTTCCAGTTGCAGCAGTTCGCGTGCTTCATCGCGTTCCGTTTTATTCATCGTCCCCTCCTTCCTGCATATCTTGACCGCGCAGGCAGGCGATGTCTGCCCGGATGTCCTGCAAGGTTGCCGCGATTTGGTTGTTTTGGCTGCGCCAGTCTTTTGACACTTTACCGAACAAAATTGCAATGACAATTAGGCTGAGGGCGGTTATCCCGAAAAATACCCATATCGCCGCGGTATCCGACAACGCGCGGTTTAGCCCGAACAATAGGCTGATGAATGCAATCAGCAGCAATATGCCCGATACGACCAGCCATATGATGATGCGGAACACGTTTTCCGCCTGCTCCGCCAAATCCAGATTCAAAATCTGCAACCGCAGCAAAAGCAAATCGATACCTTGATTCAGCAGCGTTTTCGTATGTTCGATATTTTGTCTGATACCCATATTCCGATTTCCCTGATTGCTCCGAAACGGACAATCCGAAGGCTTTGGGGTCGTCTGAAACCTTTGCCGCCCCTCATAGCAAACGCCGCCGGAACAAGACTTCTAAAAATCGTGTCCGGACGGCATTCCTGTTTGACCGATTATCGGCGGTTCAGCAAGACGCCGACGACCAAGCCTGCCAGTGCGGCAAAGCCCATTGCGTAATAAGGTTTGTCGTGTACGGCTGCATCGGCTTGGCGCGCGCCGCGTTTGATGCGGTCGCCAGCTTCTTCTCCAAATTCGGCAAAGCGTTTTTTGCCTTCTTTGAAACGCTCTTCTGCCAATTCTTCAAATTCGTCGTATTTTTCGCGCGCGCGGTCGGCATGATGTCTGATGCGCTCGCCCGCTTCGTCTTCAAAACGATACAAACGCTCTTTGGCGGCTTCGAGTTTTTCCTGCAATTTGGCTTTGGCTTTTTTACCTTCTTCCGAACCGGCTTCCACACCTTTGGTGTACAGCTCTTCAACATCGTTCATTACATCTTGAATGTCTTTCAACAAAGCTTCTTTGCGGGATTCAAAATCATGTTTTTTCATTACCTTCTCCTTGATGTTCCTTACCGTTGAAATAACAGATTGTTCATCTGTTAACTGATTATAACCCCTTTACACTTCTGCTCAAGTCAATTCGGCTAAAGGTGGTTTGAAAACATGTAAAGATTGACGCGGGAGATAAAAAGGTCGTCTGAAAACCTGTTTCCAAGTTTTCAGACGACCTCTCTGCATTTCAATCAAAACGACCAAGCGTTACGCCAAGCCTTTTGCTTTCAACACTTCCAGCATGGTGCTGCCCAATTCGGCAGGGCTGCGGGTGTAGGCGATGCCGGCTTTTTCGAAAGCGGCGAATTTTTCTTCCGCAGTACCTTTGCCGCCGGAGATAATCGCACCGGCGTGGCCCATGCGTTTGCCTTTAGGAGCGGTCACACCTGCGATGTAGCCGACAACAGGTTTGGTTACGTTGGATTGGATGTATTCGGCTGCTTCTTCTTCCGCAGTGCCGCCGATTTCACCGATCATGATAATAGCGTCGGTATCGGGGTCTTCTTGGAAGAGTTTCAGCGCGTCGATTTGGTTCATACCCGGAATCGGGTCGCCGCCGATACCGATACAGGTTGATTGACCCAAGCCCAGTTTGGTGGTTTGTGCCACGGCTTCGTAAGTCAATGTACCGGAACGGGAAATGATGCCGATGCGACCCGGAGTGTGGATGTGGCCTGGCATAATGCCGATTTTGCACTCACCTGGGGTAATCACGCCCGGGCAGTTAGGGCCGACCAAACGTGTGCCGTTGCCGTTGGTTTCCAAGTAGCGTTTGGCTTTGAGCATGTCCAGAGTCGGTACGCCTTCGGTAATCACAACCACCAAGCCTACGCCGGAATCAACGGCTTCAACGATAGAATCCAGTACAAACGGAGCGGGAACGTAAATTACAGATGCGTCCGCGCCGGTTTCTTTAACCGCTTCTTTCATGGTATTGAACACGGGCAGATCCAGGTGGGTTTGACCGCCTTTGCCCGGGGTAACGCCGCCGACGACTTTAGTGCCGTAAGCCAGAGCTTGTTCGGAGTGGAAAGTACCGTTTTTACCGGTGAAACCTTGAACCAATACTTTGGTGTCTTTATTAATCAATACGCTCATTCTTTTCTCCTTAGGCGTTTACGGCTGCGACAATTTTTTCGGCTGCGTCATTCAGGCCGTCGGCGGAAGTCAGTTTCAGACCTGATTCGTTCAGGATTTTCGCGCCGAGTTCGGCGTTATTGCCTTCCAAACGGACAACGACAGGCACGTCAACGTTGATTTCTTTAACGGCTGCCACGATGGCTTCCGCGATCATGTCGCAACGGACGATACCGCCGAAGATGTTGATCAATACGCCTTTGACGGATTTGTCTTCGAGAATCAGTTTGAACGCTTCAACCACGCGCTCTTTAGTCGCGCCGCCGCCTACGTCGAGGAAGTTGGCAGGTTGACCGCCTTTGAGTTTGATGATGTCCATAGTTGCCATCGCCAAACCTGCACCGTTCACCATACAGCCGATGTTGCCTTCCAAAGCAACATAGTTCAGGTCGAATTCGGAGGCTTTCAGCTCGCGTTCGTTTTCTTGGGATTTGTCGCGCAATTCGGCGATTTTCGGCAGGCGGTAAAGGGCGTTGCTGTCGATACCGATTTTGCCGTCCACGCAGGCGAGCGCGCCGTTTTCTCGAACTGCCAGCGGGTTCACTTCAAACAGGGCAAAGTCGTTTTCGACAAACGCTTTGTACGCGCCGGTCATCAGTTTGACGAACTCGTTGATTTGTTTGTCTTTCAAACCCAGTTGGAACGCAACTTCACGCGCTTGGCAAGGTTGCAGGCCGACCAGCGGGTCAACGGTTACTTTGAAGATTTTTTCAGGAGTTTCGGCGGCAACTTTTTCGATTTCCACACCGCCTTCGGTCGAAGCCATGAACGTAATGCGACGGGTAGAACGGTCGACCACCGCGCCCAAATACAGCTCGGTTTGCACCGGATACATGTCTTCGCAAACCAAAACGCTGTTGACCGGCTGACCGTTGGCATCGGTTTGATAAGTAACCAGATTGGTGCCAATCAGGCTTTCTGCCACTTCTTTGGCTTCTTCACGGCTTTTGACGACTTTTACGCCGCCCGCTTTACCGCGTCCGCCTGCGTGGACTTGGGCTTTGACGACAGCAAATTTGCCGCCCAGTTTGTCGTAAGCGGCTGCGGCTTCCTCGCCGTTGTGTGCCAAAATACCGCCTTGCACAGGCAAGCCGTAGCCTGCCAGCAGTTCTTTAGCCTGATACTCGTGTAGATTCATGGATTTCTCCTTTAGATTAGTGGAATGCCCTGAGACTGCCCATAAATGGCAACCCCGTGCGTTTCAGACGACCTTTCGGCGGTCGGAAAATCGTCGTTTCACTTGCTGAACGGCAACCACATCCGCGCAAGCAGATACATGATTGCGCCGCCGCCCCCGAGGATAAAAAAGACGATGCCTTTTTTACGCGAATTCGGGCAGAGCAGGTAAACGGCAAGGCTGAAACTGATAAACAACAATGCCACGCGCCAAACCAATTCTTTGTCTTTGAAGCGGTTGAGCGTATAAGTTTCGGTCATCATCACATACATCTGCCACAACGCGGCCATACACATGCTGATGATGCCCATCGGTATAAACAGGATACCGATTACTTCTTTATTCATAATCAAATGCTGTCTGTGAATGTGTCGCCGATTATATAGTAGATTCTGCTTAAATCGTCATTCCGGTCAGGGAACAATAGCAACTGATACGCTCTATTTTCTCTCTATACCTATCGGAACATTGCTTCCGAACATTCATCTTTCCGAAAAGGTCGTCTGAAAAAGTTTCAGACGACCTTTTATGCTTTACTTGACCTCATCAGCCGTGCAAAGCGCGTTTGTCGGCGGCCAGTGCGGCTTCGTGAACCACTTCGGACAAGGTCGGATGGGCATGAATGATGCGGGCGATGTCTTCGCTGCTGGCGAAGAATTCGAGCGCAGTGACGCCTTCAGTAACCAATTCGCTGACGACCGGACCAATCATGTGTACGCCCAAGATGCGGTCGGTTTTGGCATCTGCCAACACTTTGACCGTACCTTTGGCTTTACCCATTGCCAACGCGCGACCGTTTGCGCCGAAGCCGGAAGTGCCTTTTTTGTATTCCACGCCTTCGGCTTTGAGCTGCTCTTCGGTTTTACCGACCCAAGCGATTTCGGGATCGGTGTAAATCACGAACGGTACGCTGTTGAAGTCGATATGCGGTTTCTGTCCGGCGATGCGCTCGGCAACAGCAACGCCTTCGTCGCTGGCTTTGTGCGCCAGCATCGGGCCGCGAACCACGTCGCCGATTGCCCAGACATTAGGCAGGTTGGTGCGGCATTCGCCGTCCACTTTGATAAAGCCGCGCTCGTCTTTTTCCAAGCCGACGGCTTCGGCGTTCAAGCCTTTAGTATTCGGAATACGGCCGATGGCGACGATGAGTTTGTCGAAGACTTCGGTTTTGGCTTCGCCTGCGGCAGTTTGGTAGGCAACGGACACGCCTTTGCCTTCAGATTTGATGTCGCCGATTTTCACGCCCAGTTCGATGTTCAGGCCCTGCTCTTTGGTGAAATATTTGAAGGCTTCTTTGGCGATTTGCTGGTCGGCGGCGGCAAGGAAGGTCGGCATGGCTTCGAGGATGGTAACTTGCGAACCGACACGGTTCCATACAGAACCCATTTCCAAACCAATCACACCCGAACCGATGACGCCGAGTTTGGCGGGCACTTCGGTCAGGTTCAATGCGCCTTCGTTGTCCAATACGTTTACATTATCGATGGCAACCTGTGGCAGCGGACGCGGCACGGAACCGGTCGCTACGATGACGTGTTTGGCTTCGATAACGGTTTTCTCGCCTTTGTTATCGACTTCGATTTGGTAGGCATCGCCGTTTTTTCCGGCAAATGAAGCCGTACCGAACAGGCTGGTTACTTTGTTTTTTTGGAACAGGAATTTCACGCCGCCGGTGAGCTTGGTTACGATGGCGTCTTTGCGCGCAATCATTTTCGCCGCGTCAAATTTGATGTCGCCGACGCTGATGCCGTGTTCGGCGAAATCATGCTGCGCGGCGTGGAAATGTTCGCTGGATTGCAACAGGGCTTTGGAAGGAATACAGCCGACGTTCAGGCAGGTGCCGCCCAGCGCGGGCGCGTCGCCTGCTTTGTTGACGCCCGCATCGACACAGGCGGTTTTAAAACCCAGTTGGGCGGCGCGGATGGCGGCAACGTATCCGCCGGGACCTGCGCCGATGACTACTACATCGTATTGAGACATGTGAAAAATCCTTTGTTGTTTGATATTTTTGCCGCAGGAAAACCTTCGGCAAGAGTTCATTCACTATATTTTGCATAAGAGGTCGTCTGAAAGCGCGGCTTCAACAAAATTAAAACTTATTCTGCCTTTTTCAGAGTGCGAAGCCTGCCTGCAGGCACGACCTTTGAAACTTCAGCCCGATTGGTTCGGACGCATCAGCGGCGGCAGGAATGCGGACTGTATTCCCTGACTTCCTGTCCGGTAAAATTGTTGTAAACGCGCACGGTAGCGTGCGGATAACGTTTGCACAAAACGCTGCGGGCGACGGGAATGCCTGCTTTGTTGCTGTCCATTTCAAAACGCTTGTTCAACATTCTGCCGCGCGCATCATAAGCGTTGACGGAATATTCCTTGCCTTCGAATGCGGCACACGCACCAAGCAGGGAAACGACAGCCAAAAGCGGAAACAGGGAGATGGGTTTCATGGATACGCTCCTATGGATTTTCAAGCGTTTGCTTCTGCACGAAAAATGGCAGCAACAAACTTTCTCCCTTAGATTTCAAACATCCTGCTGTTTTCAGACGACCTTTTTTCATTTCAAGGTCGTCTGAAAACCAGTGAGCAGTCCGATTTCAAACTGCTTTGTTTTTATCCGCTTTATATCCCTTTGACCGCGTTTACAGATCCAACAACAGGCGTGCCGGATCTTCCAGCGCGTCTTTGATGGCAACCAAAGTCAGCACGGCTTCGCGACCGTCGATGATGCGGTGGTCGTAAGAGAGTGCCAGATACATCATCGGACGGACGACAACTTGGCCGTTTTCCACGACTGCGCGCTCTTTGGTCGCGTGCATACCCAAAATGGCGGATTGCGGCGGATTGATAATCGGGGTGGACATCATTGAACCGAACGTACCGCCGTTGGTAATACTGAACGTACCACCGGTCAAATCTTCCAGCGCGATTTTACCGTCTTTGGCTTTTTTGGCGTAATCAACGATGGCTTGTTCGATGTCGGCAATACTCATTTGGTCGGCATCTCGCAGAATCGGAACGACCAGACCGCGCGGGCTGCCGATAGCGATACCGATGTCGAAGTAACCGTGATAAACGATGTCGCTGCCGTCAACGGAGGCATTGACCACCGGATATTTTTTCAGCGCGGCAACGGCTGCTTTGACGAAGAAAGACATGAAGCCGAGTTTGACGCCGTGTTCTTTCTCGAATTTTTCTTTGTATTTCGCACGCAAGTCCATGATGGGTTTCATGTTGACTTCGTTGAACGTAGTCAGAATCGCGTTTTCCTGTTGCGAAGCCAAGAGACGTTCGGCAACACGGGCGCGCAGGCGGCTCATCGGAACGCGTTGTTCCGGACGTGCGCCCGCGGGAACAGGTGCAGGTGCAGACGCGGCAGCGGGTGCGGGTGCGGCAGCAGGTTTGGCAGTAGCGTTTTGCACGTCTTCTTTCAAGACGCGACCGTCACGACCGGAACCTTGCAGCGCGTTCACATCCACGCCGGTTTCGGCTGCCAGCTTCGCAGCGGCAGGCATGGCGGCATTGGTTTGCGTAGCGGCGGAAGCGGCTTCAGGGGCAGGCGCGGCGACCGGGGCTTCAGCAGAAGCGGTTGCTGCGGTGTCGATGCGTGCCAATACTTGTTCGGCGGCAACGGTTTCGCCGTTTTGGGCGATGATTTCAACCAATACGCCGGCTTGTGGGGAAGGTACTTCCAAAACCACTTTGTCGGTTTCGATGTCAATCAGGATTTCGTCGCGCGCTACGGCTTCGCCGACTTTTTTCTTCCATTCCAAGAGCGTGCCTTCGGATACGCTTTCGGACAGCATGGGTACTTTTACATCAATAATCATTTTGTGTCTCCGGATGGTCGTTGGTTTTCAGACGACCTGTTGTGTGTTATCTCTTTTGTTTGGCGGGCGTTCCGTCTGAGTGTTTCATTCGGAACGCCGCACCGTATTGCTGCGTTACAGCGTCATGGCGTCTTCAACCAGTTGTTTCAGCTGGGCGACGTGTTTGCTCATATAGCCGACGGCTGGCGATGCGCTGCTCGGACGACCGGCATAAGACAGTTTTTGGCTTTCGCCGATAACGTCTTCCAAGCGGTGGCGGATTTGGTAGAACTCACCTTGGTTTTTCGGCTCTTCTTGCGCCCAAACCACGGATTTCGCGTTCGGATATTTCGCCAGCTCTGCACGCACCTCGTCGTATGGGAACGGATAAAGCTGCTCGACGCGGACGATGGCGACATCGTTTTCCAGTTTGCGCTCGGCACGGCCTGCTTCCAAATCGTAGTAAACCTGTCCGGCGCACAGAATCACGCGTTTCACGCTTTCATTGTTGCCACGCTCGGCGGTATCGCCGATAACGGGACGGAAGCGCGAACCTTCGGTAAAGTTTTCCAGCGGACTCATCGCGCCTTTGAAGCGCAACAGGCGTTTGGACATGAAAATCACCAGCGGTTTGCGGTACGAACCCAAGACTTGGCGTTGCAGCAGGTGGAACATTTGCGACGCTTCGGACGGCATGATGATTTGCATATTGTGTTCGGAGCAGAGCTGCAACCAGCGTTCCACGCGGCCGGAGGAATGTTCCGGACCTTGTCCGTCGTAGCCGTGCGGCAGAATGGTAGTCAGGCCGCACAAACGTCCCCACTTGGTTTCGCCGGACGACAGGAACTGGTCGATGGTCACTTGCGCGCCGTTGGCAAAGTCGCCGAACTGCGCTTCCCAAATGGTCAGTTTGTCGGGCGCGGAGCAGGCGAAACCGTATTCGAACGCCATGACCGCTTCTTCATTCAAGATGGAGTCGATAACGAGGAATTCGCCTGCGCCTTCGCCCATATTGCGCAGCGGCACATAAGTACCATCATCCCATTTTTCGCGTTTTTGGTCATGCAATACGGCATGGCGGTGTGAGAACGTACCGCGTCCGGAGTCTTCGCCGGAAATGCGCACGCCGTGGCCTTTGGTGACCAGGCTGGCGTATGCGAGGGTTTCCGCCATACCCCAGTCAATCGGCTGACTGCCCGCAGCCATGCCTTTGCGCGCTTCGAGCACGCGTTTGGCAGTCGGATGCAGTGCAAAGCCTTCGGGAACGGCGGTAAATTTCTCGGCAAGACGCTCGATGTCGGCAGCAGGCAGGCCGGTTTCCACATCTTCGCGCCAGTCTTTACCTTGGTATTTGCTCCAGTCGATTTGCGTACGTTGGAAGTTGCTCAACGTCGTTTGCTCGACATGTTCGCCTTTGTCCAAAGCATCGCGGTAGGCTTGGATATAGCCATCGGCTTCTGCCTGCGTTACCACGCCTTCTGCAATCAGTTGCTCAGTGTACAAAGCACGCGCACCGGGGTGTTGCGATACTTTTTTGTACATCATCGGCTGGGTCAGGGTCGGATCGTCGCCCTCGTTGTGGCCCCATTTGCGGTAGCAGACGACATCAATCACGATGTCTTTGTTGAATTTCTTACGGTAGTCCAACGCGGCTTGAATGGCGAAGCAAACGCGTTCCGGATCGTCGCCGTTGACATGAATGACCGGAGCGGAAACCATTTTCGCCACATCGGTACAATGCACGGTCGAACGGGTGTCGCGGGTATCGGAAGTGGTGAAGCCGATTTGGTTGTTGATGACGATGTGAACCGTACCGCCGGTGGTGTAGCCGCGCGTTTTGGACAGGTTGAACGTTGCCTGGTTGACGCCCAAGCCGACAAATGCAGAGTCGCCGTGAATCAATACGGGCAATACTTTGTCGCGGCCGTTTTCACCCAAACGTTTTTGTTTGGCGCGTGCAGAACCTTCAACGACAGGATTGACGATTTCCAAGTGAGACGGGTTGAACGCCAAAGAAACGTGCATCGGACCGTTCGGCGTAGCGATGTCGGAGCTGAAACCCATGTGGTATTTTACGTCGCCGCTGGGCAGCTTGATTTCGGCACGGCCTTCAAATTCGGCAAACAAATCGCCCGGTTTCTTGCCCAAAATGTTGACCAAGACATTCAGACGACCTCGGTGTGCCATACCGATGATGACTTCTTCGACACCGTCTTTACCTGCGTTTTGAATCAGGTAATTCAGACCGGCAATCACGCTCTCGCCGCCTTCTACACCGAAGCGTTTCTGACCGACATATTTGGTATGCAGATAACGCTCCAAAGTCTCGGCAGCGGTCATTTCTTTCAGGATGCGGCGTTTCTGTTCGGCACTGTAGCTCGGGGTGGACAGCACATCCTCGAAATAATTGCGCAACCAGCGGCGCTCTTCGGTATTGGGAATGTAGATGTATTCCAATGCGAGGTGGCCGCAGTAGGTTTGCTTGAGGTTGCTGATGATTTGGGACAGAGGCAGTTTGCTTTGGCCGGAAAAATCGCCCTCGCCCATATTGAACTGAACCGCCATATCGGCATCGTTCAGTCCGTGGAATTTGGGATCGAGGGCTTCAATGTTGCGTGGCGGGATACGTTTGAGCGGGTCAAGCTGAGCAGCGCCCACACCTTGAATACGGTAAGCAGAAATCAACCGCAGTACGCCGACCTGTTTCTTCATCATGGCTTCATCCATACCGCCGGCAATAGCCGCTGTCGATTTGGTTTTTGCCAAATTGGCGAAGGATTCACGGATCGGAGCATGGGCGATATCAACATCCGCCGCACCGGGCTGCTTGCTTAAGTCGGTGAAATACTGCTTCCATTTTTCATCGACCGAATTAGGGTTTTCCAGGAAATTCTCATACAACTCCTCGATGTAGGGAGCATTTGAACCGAACAGATAAGAAAAATTGAGTTTTTCATCCATCATGACGCGAGCTCTTTTCTTTAAAATATAAACAAAGGGTAGAATTCCATGTGTTTCAACGGAATCCATGCCGTTTGAAATGACACTTCATTCTACCCTATTTCCAGCCAAATTACTTGTATCTGTTTCGTTTGCTGCAGACAAACTTATTTAAAAAAACTATTCGGCTTTCTCAAATGAAGTTCCGACAACATATTAATATACTGATTTTCAGCGTTTATCCGCCGGCACATAATCGCGGCGTTCCGAACCGGTATAAAGTTGGCGCGGACGGCCGATTTTCAGCGAAGGATCACCGATCATTTCATGCCAGTGCGAAATCCAGCCCACGCTGCGCGACAGGGCGAAGATGACGGTAAACATTTCGGTCGGAATGCCCAGCGCGGACAGAACAATACCGGAGTAGAAGTCGACGTTGGGGTACAGCTTGCGCTCCACGAAGAACGGGTCTTTCAGGGCAATTTGTTCCAATTCCATTGCCAGCTTGAATTTCGGACTGTCTTCCAAGCCCAATTCTTTCAGCACTTCATAACAGGTCTCGCGCATAATGCTGGCACGCGGATCCATATTGCGGTACACGCGGTGTCCGAAGCCCATCAGGCGGTATTTACGCTGTTTCACGCCTTCCATATATTCGGCAACACGGGACACATCGCCGATTTCGTCCAACATTTTCAAGACGGCTTCGTTCGCACCGCCGTGGGACGCACCCCACAGACAGGCAATACCGGCAGCGATACAGGCAAACGGGTTCGCGCCTGAAGAACCTGCCAGACGGACGGTCGAAGTCGATGCGTTTTGCTCGTGGTCGGCATGAAGGATAAAGATGCGGTCGAGCGCGCGTGCCAATACAGGATTGGGTTTGTAGTCTTCACATGGTGTGGCGAACATCATGTGCATGAAGTTTTCGGAATAAGAGAGGTTGTTTCTCGGATAATTGAACGGCAGACCGTTGGAATAGCGGTAGCACATTGCCGCAATCGTCGGAATTTTGGAAATCAGACGGTAAATCGCGATTTTACGGTGTTCGGGATTCGTGATGTCCAGACTGTCTTGATAGAATGCAGACAATGCACCGACCACGCCGACCATCATCGCCATCGGATGCGCGTCACGGCGGAAGCCGCGGAAGAACCAAGTCAGCTGTTCATGCACCATCGTATGACGGCGGACGGTATTGTCAAATTCTGCCTTTTGCTCAGGCGTCGGCAGTTCGCCGTAAATCAGCAGGTAGCAGACTTCCAAATAATCGGATTTTTCGGCAAGTTGTTCGATGGGATAACCACGGTAATACAGCAGGCCTTTGTCGCCGTCGATATAAGTGATTTTGGATTCGCAGCTTGCTGTTGAAACGAACCCGGGGTCGAATGAGAATAAGCCTGTGTTTTTCGTCAGTGCGCGGATATCGACCACGTCATGACCGATGCTCGCTTCCAATACGGGCAGTTCTAAATCCTCTTGATTGGGTACGTTGAGTTTAATTGATTTGGACATATTTATCGCTCCTTTGTAGGTTGGGGCTTTCGTTGCTGCCTATGCAGCACGGTCTTTATTTTCAGACGACCTCCGTATCCTAGAAATCCGCCGAAAGGCAGGCGGATTTCCAATACGTCAAGCTCGTCTGATTTTTTCAAGCATAGGGATAAGGTGTTCCTTGTCTGTCGCCGAATGTCCGTTGATCAGGGCAAGAAGCTCCTGATCTTGAAACTCAAGGATTTCGGAAAACTCGGACAGCTCTTTATCGCTCAAATGCTCGAATTCTTTTTCCATAAACCTGCCGAAAATCAAATCTAACTCCAATAATCCCCGGCGGGTTTGAAAACGGATTTTCCGTTTGGCAATATCGTCAAAAACCATCATTTCTTAAACGGCTCGTTTCAACATAATTTCTTTAATCTTACCGATGGCACGGGTCGGATTCAAGTGTTTAGGACATACGTCCACGCAGTTCATGATGGTATGGCAGCGGAACAGGCGATACGGGTCGTTCAAATTATCCAAACGCTCGTTGGTAATGGTATCGCGGCTGTCAGCAATGAAGCGGTAGGCGTTCAGCAAACCGGACGGACCGACGAATTTGTCGGGATTCCACCAGAACGACGGACAGGCGGTCGAGCAGCAGGCGCACAAAATACATTCGTACAAGCCGTCCAGCTCTTTACGCTCTTCCTGAGTTTGCAGACGCTCTTTGTCGGCATCGATCGGATTGTCGTTAACGACGTAAGGTTTGATGGAGTGGTATTGTTTGAAGAACTGGGTCATGTCCACAATCAGGTCGCGGATGACGGGCAGACCGGGCAGCGGGCGGATTTTGACAGGCTGTTTCAGGCTGCGTAAGTCAGTCAAACATGCCAAGCCGTTTTTGCCGTTGATGTTCATACCGTCCGAACCGCAAATACCTTCGCGGCAGGAACGGCGGAAAGACAGGGTATCGTCTTGCGCTTTCAGGCGCACCAGCGCGTCCAAAAGTTTGACGTCGGTAGGTTCCAGTTCCAACTCGTAACGTTGCATATATGGTTTGGCATCAACGTCCGGATTGTAACGGTAAATTTCAAAACTCATTTTTTCCATGAGAAGTGTTCCTTTTCTCATAAACCGCCTGATGGTTTTTTGTTATGGGTTCAGGCTGTTCAGTGTGGTGGTGTATTTGATTTTCAGACGACCCCTTGTGATACGGAGGTCGTCTGAAAACGCATTAGTAAACGCGCTTGGCCGGTTTGATGTATTCCACGCTCAAAGGCTGGGTGTGTACCGGTTTGTAGGACAAGGTATTGGTATCTGAATGGTACAGCGTGTGTTTCATCCAGTTTTCGTCATCGCGCTCAGGATGGTCGTCTGAAGCGTGCGCGCCGCGCGATTCTTTACGTGCTTCGGCAGACACCAAAGTCGCTTTCGCTACTTCAATCAGGTTATCCAATTCCAAAGCTTCGATACGCGCGGTATTCCACACTTTGCTCTTGTCTTTGATTTCAGTACGTTTCACGCGCTCGGCAATCGCCATGATTTCTCGAACGCCTTTGCTCAGAATCTCATCGGTACGGAACACACCGGCGTGCAGTTGGACGGAGCGTTGCAGTTCGCGACGCAATGCATCAACGTTTTCGCCACCGGTTTGGTTATCCAAGCGTTCGATACGTTGGCGGGTCAGCTCGCCCGCATCAGCAGGCAGCGGTTTCCAATCGCTTTGCTCTTTGATGAATTTAATCATACTGTCGCCGGCAGCTTTACCGAACACCACCAAGTCAAGCAGGGAGTTGGTACCCAAACGGTTCGCACCGTGTACGGAAGCACAAGCACACTCGCCCGCTGCGTACAGACCTTTCACCGGCACTTCATATTCGTCGCCTTGCGGCACAACGACTTCGCCGTGATAGTTGGTCGGAATACCGCCCATCATGTAGTGGGTAGTCGGCACAACGGGAATCGGGTCTTTAATCGGGTCGATACCGGCAAACTGAATGGAAATCTCGCGGATACCCGGCAGTTTTTCCATAATTTTTTCGGCACCGATATGGTCGATTTTCAGCAATACATGGTCTTTATTTTTGCCGCAGCCGCGACCTTCGTAGATTTCCATCGCCATTGCGCGAGAAACCACGTCGCGTGAAGCCAAGTCTTTTACGGTCGGTGCGTAACGTTCCATAAAGCGTTCGCCGTCAGCATTCAACAGAATACCGCCCTCACCACGTACACCTTCGGTAATCAACACGCCTGCACCTGCCACGCCGGTCGGGTGGAATTGCCAGAACTCCATATCTTCCAACGGAATACCCGCACGGGCGCAAATGCCCAAACCGTCGCCGGTATTCATATAGGCATTGGTGGAAGACGCATAAATACGACCGCCACCACCGGTAGCAAACATCACGGCTTTAGCGTGGAAAATATAAACTTCACCGGTTTCCATTTCCATGGCGGTAACGCCGACGACGTCGCCGTTCTCATCACGAATCAAATCTTGCGCCGTCCATTCCACAAAGAATTGCGTATTAGCACGGACGTTTTGTTGGTACAGGGTATGCAGCATCGCATGACCGGTACGGTCAGCAACCGCGCAAGCACGTTCTACTGCACGTTTACCGTGTTCGGCAGTATGACCGCCAAAAGGACGCTGATAAATTTTGCCGCTTTCCACGCGGTCAAAAGGCATACCCATGTGTTCCAACTCAATCACCGCTTCAGGCGCGGCGCGACACATAAACTCAATCGCATCTTGGTCGCCCAACCAGTCTGAACCTTTCACGGTATCGTACATGTGCCAGTCCCAACGGTCTTCCTGCACATTACCCAGCGAAGCGGAAATACCGCCCTGCGCCGCTACAGTATGCGAACGGGTCGGGAACACTTTAGACAAAACGGCACAATTCAGACCGGATTTGGATAATTGGAGGGCTGCGCGTAAACCTGCACCACCACCGCCGACAATCACGGCATCAAACTTGCGAACAGGAAAACCCATACTTACCCCCAAATTACTTTAATTGAATACACCAAGCAGCCGACCAGCCAAACGATGGTGGCAACCTGCAAAAACAAACGCACGCCGAAGGGTTTGATATAGTCCATCCACAAATCGCGGATACCCACCCAAGCGTGCAAAAATACGGCGATAAAGCTAACCTGGGTGAACACTTTCACCCAAACTTGATCGAAAAATGCCTGCCAAGCCGAATATTCTTTAGGCAAGGTAAACAGAATCACTAAAAGTGCAACGGTATAGATCAACATGATAACCGCAGTCGCACGCTGCATCGCCCAATCGCGCAAACCGTAATGGGCACCGGTCAATTTACGCTCTACCATAACAACGCTCCCAAAACGACGGTCAACACCAGAGCGGCAGCAAACACCAATTTGGCGGTATTGCGCGCAGTATTCAGCTCAAGGCCTTTGTGTGCATCCAAAAATAAAAAACGGATACCGGCGAGAAAATGGTGCAGATAAGCCCATAACACGCCGATTAAAATCAACTTGACCAAAGGATTGGAAACGATGGCACGGTAAGTTTCAAACGCCGACTCGCGGCTCAACGTACCGGACAGGAGATACAGCAAAACGGGAAGCATTATAAATAACCCTACCCCGCTGATGCGGTGCAAGATGGAGACAATTCCCGGTATAGGCAACCGTATATTGGGAATCTCCAAAAAGACAGGACGCGGTTTGACGGACATAGCCAGTTCCTCTGTATTTTTTATCAGCTCAAAACCAATAACTCAAATTACATCGAGTTACATAAACTATAATTTACCTGTTTTATCCGATTTTGAACAGTCTAATTTATAAACAATCTAATAAATTTTACCAAAAAACATCATAAACTGTACCAATAACAAAACACTATCCATTAATAATTGAACCAATACCGCTTCAACTGCCGTTCGACAACCTCCATATGGCTTTCATGCCCTGCAATACCATCTTAATATCTTTGTTTTTATAATATATAAATAGAAATAAATATTATTTTTATAATCCAATAACCACAAAATTCGAATATAAATCGAACCGCAAAAACATTACATTCAACGCCTGCAATCGGTATGTTTCAGACGACCTCTTCAGCGCCTATCACAAAACTGCACTATACTGACATTTCTTTGCCTTACTCCGTTTTATACTTTGCCCGCATTACGGCAAACCCTTCCCACTCAATTACTGTGAGGCTTATTATGAAACATTCCGAAGAAAAACAATACACCCAGTCTTCCGATCCGGAAAACTTTATCCCCAAATTCAGAAGGCGCAATTTGGATAAAACGGGTTTTCTCAATAAGCTCGCCCGTTTTGCAGGCCGGTTGGGCGAACCCATCGTACGCCAGTTGTATGCGCTGTATTATCTTTGGGACTCCCCTCACACCCCCAGACGCGCCAAGATGATTATCGTCGGCGCATTGGTTTACTTCCTCAGCCCTATCGACAGCATTCCCGATTTGCTGGGTCCTTTGGGATTCAGCGACGACATTGCCGTTATTACTTTGGTGTACAGCCAGATGAAAACTTATCTGACGGAAGACATCAAAGAGCGGGCAAGACTGGCAACCGAGAAGCTGCTGCGTAAAACATCATAAATATCAGCATCCAAAACAAAAGGTCGTCTGAAAATTTTCAGACGACCTTTTGCTTGAAATGAGAAACTTATTTCAACGGAGTCATGTTCATGACTTCCATCAGGAAGTTGGTAAATGCCGGGTTAGAAGGTTTGTTACCCATATTTTTCCAGCGTTGCTGCCAACCGCGCAAGGCGTTTTGGATATACAGCTTGGATTGTTCGGTATTGATTTCGCCTCGTTGGCTGTCAACGGCAGAACGCAGATAAACCTCATATACGCTGTCATCCACGACATTACGGCCGACAAGTTGAATGCGGAACTTGTTCAGATATTGGGCAGCTTGAACTTTGGTCATTTTTCCTTGGCTGACCTGATAGCTCAAACGCGTCGCCTCATCGCGGATTTTTGAAACATCACTCCAATGCGAAGAAGCCAAACTGAACGCCGCAGATTTTTCACCCTTAGTCGTTTTAACATTAGGCTTAACATTAGTCGGACGGACAGGCACTTCTTGCAAGCTTGGGACATAAATGGTCTCACAACCGGCAAGTGCCGCCAACGCAAATAAGATGGGAATATATTTTTTCATGTCTACCATTATAATCAGGATTATCCAGATAACCAAATTCTATATCAATCTGACTTTTTCTGTTGACTGAATTACAACAACTTTCGCCTTACATTCCAATCTTTACACGATATGGTGGTTTATAGTGGACTAACTTTAAACCAGTACGGCGTTGCCTCGCCTTGCCGTACTATCTGTACTGTCTGCGGTTTCGTCGTCTTGTCCTGATTTAAATTTAATCCACTATAAATCCATTTTTGCGCCACACCATGCCGCAAGACCGCAAAAAAGACCGCCGAAGCGGTCTTTTTCATCACTTATTTTCTCCCAACCCTATTATGCCAAATCGGCAAACAGAGGCGTAGAAAGATAGCGTTCGCCATAAGAAGGCAGCAGCACGACAATCAGTTTGCCTTCGTTTTCAGGCTGTTTGGCAAGCTGCAGCGCGCTCCATACTGCCGCACCGGAAGAAATACCGACCAAAATACCTTCTTTTTCCGCCATCGCGCGGGCGGTTTCAAACGCCGCTTCGTTCGGAACTTGGGAAACGCTGTCATATACCTTGGTATTCAACACGGTAGGGATAAAGCCGGCGCCAATACCTTGAATCGGGTGAGGACCTTTTTCGCCACCGCTCAAAACCGGAGAAGCTTCGGGCTCGACGGCAACGACTTTGACTTCGGGTTTATATTTTTTCAACACTTCGCCCACGCCGGTAACCGTACCGCCCGTACCGACACCCGCCACAAAAATATCGACTTTACCGTCAGTATCGCGCCAAATTTCTTCGGCGGTCGTTTCGCGGTGGATTTGCGGGTTCGCCTCGTTATCGAATTGGCGCGGCATGAAATAAGTATCAGGGTGTTCATCCACCAAGGCTTGTGCTTTTGCAATCGCCCCTGCCATACCTTCGGACGCAGGAGTCAAAATCAATTCCGCACCGAACGCACGCAACAGCATTTTGCGTTCTTTACTCATGCTTTCAGGCATCGTGATTGCCAGCTTGTAGCCGCGCGCCGCGCACACCATTGCCAAACCGATACCCGTATTGCCGCTGGTCGCTTCAACAATTACGGTATCCTTACCGATTTTGCCCGCTTTTTCGGCGGCTTCAACCATTGCTTCGGCAATGCGGTCCTTCACGCTGCTGCCGGGATTGAAAAATTCCAGTTTGACGGCGACTTCGGCTTTCAAACCTTCAGTCAGACGGTTTAATTTGACCAACGGGGTGTTGCCGATCAGCTCGGTGATGCTGTTTGCAATCTTCATTTTCTACTCCAGATTTTGATGTGATATGACCTGTATATTAAAGACAGGTCGTCTGAAAAACCAATATCGAATGTTTCTTTATTTATAACTTTTGGTTGTTTGGCTTGATGCGTCCTAATGAAGTCCGATTTCTCCGACTATCGCCCCCGTGACTAAAGTCTGCATGACCAAAGCCATCAGCCAGCCCAGTCTGAGTTGCGCTTTACTGAACACCGCCGGCGACTGCTTGGCAATACTTCTGCGGTGCAGATAAAAAACCGCCATCATGACAAACTGCAAAACAAACCAATAAACAGGCTTGAGCGCGTACAGTTTCAACAAAGCCGGAAACGTAAAAGCCAAAGAACGGCCCGGCATCAGAAAATACAATATCGCGGCAATCGACACAAAAGCCAAAGTCATCAATACATTGCTGACGGCAAAAACGCTCAAAAACGGATGCTGCAAATCCGCCTGCCAAAAATCAGTATCCGCCTGCTTTTTCCAATGAAAAGCAAAGAAAAACACACTGGCAAAAGTCAGATAAAAATGCGGGACAAACAACGGACCGACATGAGTAATCCCCCACATTCCCGGCAAAAGCTGCGATCCCAAAATCGACACGCCCAGCCACAAAACAACCGAAGCCCAAAACCACTGGAACATTTCAGCGCGGAAAATCAATCCAAAAAACACCAGCCCATAAGCAACAACGGCGAGAAAATCCAAATTCGTCCAAATCATGAATACTGCAACTCGCCTTCAAAAACCGTTTGAACAGGCCCTGTCATCAAAACGTCCTCACCATGCGACCAAGTAATAAACAAATCCCCGCCCGGCAGCGAAACCTTCACAGGCACACCTTCTGCCAACAGCCCCAAACGGACGCCCGCAACCACAGCCGCACAAGCCCCCGTACCGCAAGCCTGCGTTTCACCCACGCCGCGTTCAAATACGCGCAGGCGGATAGATTCCCTATCGACAATCTGCATAAAGCCGACGTTGACACGTTCCGGAAACTGCTCATGCGACTCAATGGCTTCACCCCAATGAGCCACGGGCGCAGTCTGTACATCCTCCACCACGATCACAGCATGAGGATTGCCCATATTCACACAACTGACCTGCACCGTCTCCAGACCGACCATCACCATATGCGTCAAAGCATCTTCCGCTTCGTCAGGAACCGGTACAAACGGAATTTCAGACGACGTAAAGCGTGGTTTGCCCATATTCACAGTCACCAAACCATTATCCAACAGCTTGGGAATAATCACACCCTTAGCCGTTTCCACCAAAATTTCCTTTTTATCGGTCAAGCCTTTATCCGCCACAAATCGGGCAAAACAGCGCGCACCGTTGCCGCACTGCTCCACCTCGTTGCCGTCCGCATTGAATATACGATAACGGAAATCCACCGCATCGGAAGACGGTTTTTCTACCAACAGCAACTGATCGAAGCCCACCCCTCTAAAACGGTCGGACCATTCGGCAAGCGGCGCAGTCAGCGGATCAAAATCCTGCCCGATACCGTTTACCACCATAAAATCATTGCCCAAACCGTGCATTTTGGTAAATTTCAAGGTTTTCATCAGTTTTCCTGTTTGTAATCGAATTGAGATGTTTTTTAGATATTGGCAACTAGGCATGGATACTCAGGCAGAGATTTGCCGCATCATCTTTTTTCAGACGACCTTTAACCTTGCCCCAATGATTATGATGTCAAAATATCGGCTGCCGCTGTAATTCTTCGGTCGTATTCCTCGCGGTGTTCCGGCAAGAGGTAGGGACGCAGGAGGCTTAAGGTACGACGGATGCCGCGTGCTTTGGAGTCTTCGGTCAGTTTGGTACGTCCGCGTAGGGAGCTGTCGAAGTCGAACCAGTATTTCGTGACCATCCACATATTGACGGCGAGGTCGTTCATGGCGGTTTGGTCGGCTTGGATGATGTTCAGACCGTTGAGCTGGGTGAGCAGGTTGACCAAGAGCGGGGAGACTTTGGCTTGGGTGAAGGTATTGTGTTCGCCCAATAGTTCGGCACTGCGCGCAAGCAGGGTGTTCACGTCGCTGAAGAGGAAGCGGTATTCCCACATAACGTCGTAAATGCCCGCCATATAGTTGATGGAGTCTTCCACATCGGACGGCAACACGGCTTCATTCAGGTATGCCAGCAGGGCTTCGCTGTAACGTTTGAACAGTTGGACGATGATTTCGTCTTTGTTGCGGAAGTGGTAATAAAGATTGCCCGGACTGATGCCCAAATGCGCCGCGATATGGTTGGTGCTGATGTTGCGCTCGCCTTCCTCGTTGAAAAGCGTCAGGCTGGCGTCGATGATGCGGGTGTAAGTATTGGTTTTTGCAATTCGGGTCACGGGCATACTCCTTGGATTTACAGGCTGAACGAAGCGGGCAGCCAATTGGGTTCGGCGTGTAATTCTACCTGAAATCGAGTAAATACTGTATCGCAGACATGTTGCGCCAGTTGCCGGACGTCGTCTGAAGAAGCATTGTTTTTATTCACTAAAACCAAAGCCTGCCTGTCGTGTACCGCCGCGCCGCCGATTTGGAAGCCTTTCAGACGACATTGGTCGATCAGCCAGCCTGCCGCAAGCTTGACCGAACCATCGGGCTGCGGATAGCGCGGCATATCGGGATGCTGCTGCAACAGGGAAGCGGCTTTTTCCGCGCTGACGACGGGGTTTTTAAAGAAACTACCGACATTACCAAGTACGTTAGGATTAGGCAGTTTACTGTTGCGGATTGCACACACTGCATCGGAAACATCTTTCGCCGTCGTGGCCCTGCCCGCGCTCAGTTCGGCAACGGCGGCTGCCAAATCGCCGTAACCCAAATTCGGCTCGAAACGCTCTTTCAGGGCGAATACGACCGAAACAATCACATAACGCCCTTTGCCTTCCTGCTTGAACAGGCTTTCGCGGTAGGCGAAGCGGCAGTCGGCATTGGAAAGCTCGACAAAGGCTTCCGTATCCAAATCGAAACAGCGCACGCTGTGAATCACGTCTTTCGCTTCCACGCCGTATGCGCCGATGTTCTGCACGGGCGACGCGCCGACCGTGCCCGGAATCAGGCTTAGATTTTCCAGGCCGTTCAAGCTCAGCGCGACAGTGTGCAGGACAAAATCGTGCCAGATTTCGCCCGCCTGCGCTTCGATGTAAACGAGGTCGTCTGAACGCGCAATCTCGCGTATGCCTTTGTTTTCCATATGGACGACCAGTCCGGCGTAATCCTGCATCAAGAGGATGTTGCTGCCGCCGCCGAGCCATAAAACGGTATCGCGGTCGAACTCGGGCAATCGGACGATGTCGCGCAACTCGTCGGCGTGTTCGAGCGCGATAAAGGCTCGGGCTTGGGCGCGAAGGCCGAAGGTGTTGTAGGGGGTGAGGTCGGTTTGGTATTGGATGGGTTGCATGGGTTTAAACTTTAAAATAGGTATTGTCAGTGGCGGGCTTTAGCCCATTGTTTCGATATTTTAATCGGCGGAGTTTTCAGACGACCTTATGCGATCTGACCATCTCCCTGCTGCACAATTCCAAGCACCACACCAAGGCGATGGCTGCGATAGTGAGCGAGGCAATCAATGCCGTCCAGAAGCCGTAAATGCCCATATCGAAACGGTAGGCGAGCAGGTAGCCCGGCAGCAGGCCGCAGCCCCAGAAGGCGGTGGCGTGGATGAACATCGGCACCTTGGTGACTTTGTAGCCGCGTAGGGCGTAGGACGCGATGCATTGGGTGAAGTCTGCCGGTTGGAATAAGCCGGCGAACAGCAGGACGGTGGCGGCGATGCTTAAAACCGCCGGGTCATTGTTGTACATGCTTGCCAGCGGGGAACGGAATAATACCAAGGAAAGCACGGTAATCACGGCGAGCATCCAACCCAACACCAGCGATACGCCCGAAATATAACGCGCCCGCGAAAATTCGCGCCGCCCCAGAGAAAAACCGATGCGCACCGTCCCCGCCGAGCCGACGCTTTGCGGAATCATATAGAGAATCCCCGACAAACTGATGCCGACCTGCTGCGCCGCCACATAAGCCTCGCCGAAAGGCGCAATCAAAAATACGATAAACGAAAACGCGCTGGCTTCCAAAAAATAAGACAGCCCGATGGGCGCGCCGATTTTCCAAATCTGTTTGAACACCGCCCAATCCGGTTTGCCGAATTTTGCCGTCAGTCCGAATGGGCGGAAGAATTTTTCCTTAGCGATATAAATCCACAACGCCAGCGCGCTGAACCAGAACACCGCCATCGTTGCCAACCCGCAGCCCGCGCCGCCCAAAGCGGGCATACCGAATTTGCCGTAAACAAAAATATAGTTCAGCGGCACGTTCAACACAAACGCCGCGAAGCTGACCAACATAATCAGGCGCGGGCGGTTCAGGCTGGAAGCGTAGGCGTGTAAGGCGCGGTGCACCATTGCCGCCGGCATCGCCAGACTGGTGAACAACATATACTGCGCCATCGTGCCTTCCACATAATCGCTCAAGGTCAGCCAATTGCGGAACGGCGTAATCGCCGTCCACATCAATACCATGCCGAAAATCCCCAAAAACAGCCCGAACCAAATCCCCTGCCGCCCCGTTTCGCCTACTTCGTCGGTTTTACCCGCGCCGTAAAGCTGGGCAATCAGCGAGTTCAGCGCCGCCATAATGCCCATAAACGTAATATAAACCGTGGCAAACGCGCTGCTGCCCAACGCCACCGCCGCCAAGTCCTCCGTACTCGCATCGCCCGCCATCACGGTATCGACGAAACCGATGCCCACCTGCGCGACCTGCGCCAGCAGCATGGGCAGGGCAAGGGCGGCCAGCAGGCGGACTTCTTTCAGGAAGACGGAAAAGGAAAAGCGGTTGAGGTCGAGTAGCATAAGTGTTTGTAGGACTTTAAAAAAGCGGAAATAAAGAAACAGGTCGTCTGAAAACAGACGGCCTGTTCCGTATGGGATTTGAAAACGGAATTATATTGGAAACAACGATTGATGGACAGCCAGAAAGTCTTTCAGACGACCTTAAACACCCCCAATGTCGTCTAAAAACCGTCAAATCGCCGCTTCGGAGCGTTCGCCCGTACGGATGCGGATGGCTTCTTCCACAGGCAGCACGAAGATTTTGCCGTCGCCGATTTTGCCGGAACGGGCGTTTTCGATGATAACGTCAATCACTCTTTCGACATCTTCATCGGCAATAATCAATTCAACTTTAACTTTGGGCAGAAAATCGACGGCATATTCCGCGCCGCGGTAGATTTCCGTATGCCCTTTCTGACGGCCAAATCCTTTAACTTCGCTGACGGTCATGCCGGTGATGCCGATTTCGGTAAGGGCTTCGCGCACGTCGTCGAGTTTGAAGGGTTTGATGATGGCTTCGATTTTTTTCATGGCACACTCCGATTAGATAGGAACAAACGGCAAATATAACAGAAGCAGCAGGGAAACGATAAGCGGTACGTTTCACTCAGCGATGCGGGCATGACGGTATTTGACATAAAGACATAAGGAAACAGTTGCTTCCTTCTACTTCCTGCAATTTTCCACATACCCGACTTTCGACGAAAATCAGAAAAACAGATAAAGCCCTTATGCCTTAATATTTTCAGACGACCCCTACATTTCCCAGGCCGCAGATCGTCTGAAAAATTGTCAACATTTTCACCCAAATTACCAAGCAACCCAGACCCATTCGGCGTATAATACAGCCTTTCCCAACCGCATTTGAGAGCTGAATCATGTCTGTTGTTTTGCCCTTGCGCGGCGTTACCGCCCTTTCCGATTTCCGTGTTGAAAAACTCTTGCAAAAAGCGGCCGCACTCGGCCTGCCCGAAGTGAAACTGAAAAGCGAATTTTGGTATTTTGTCGGCAGCGAGAAAGCACTGAATGCCGCGACTGTCGAAAAACTGCAAGCCTTGTTGGCGGCGCAAAGCGTTGAACAAACGCCCGAAGCGCGCGAGGGCTTGCATTTATTTTTGGTCACGCCCCGTTTGGGTACGATTTCGCCGTGGGCTTCCAAGGCGACCAATATCGCGGAAAACTGCGGTTTGGAAGGCATAGAGCGCATCGAACGCGGCATGGCGGTGTGGCTGGAAGGTCGTCTGAACGACGATGAGAAACAGCAATGGGCAGCGTTGCTGCACGACCGCATGACCGAATCCGTGCTGCCCGATTTTCAGACGGCCTCCAAATTATTCCACCATCTCGAATCCGAAACCTTTTCCACCGTCGATGTTTTGGGCGGCGGTAAAGAGGCTTTGGTTAAAGCCAATACCGAAATGGGTTTGGCGCTCTCCGCCGACGAAATCGATTATCTGGTTGAAAACTATCAGGCTTTGCAGCGCAATCCGTCCGATGTGGAGTTGATGATGTTCGCGCAGGCAAACAGCGAACACTGCCGCCACAAAATCTTCAACGCCGATTTCATCCTCAACGGCGAAAGACAGCCGAAATCGCTCTTCGGTATGATTCGCGATACGCACAACGCGCATCCCGAAGGCACGGTCGTTGCTTATAAAGACAATTCGTCCGTGATCGAAGGCGCGAAAATCGAGCGTTTCTATCCAAATGCGGCGGAAAACCAAGGCTACCGTTTCCACGAAGAAGACACGCATATCATCATGAAAGTGGAAACGCACAACCACCCGACCGCCATCGCGCCGTTTGCGGGTGCGGCAACGGGCGCGGGCGGCGAAATCCGCGACGAAGGTGCAACGGGCAAAGGTTCGCGTCCGAAAGCGGGCTTGACCGGCTTTACCGTCTCCAACCTCAACATCCCCGACCTCAAACAGCCGTGGGAACAAGACTACGGCAAGCCGGAACACATTTCCTCGCCGCTAGACATCATGATTGAAGGCCCCATCGGCGGCGCGGCGTTCAACAACGAATTCGGCCGCCCGAACCTCTTGGGCTACTTCCGCACTTTTGAAGAGAAGTTTGACGGTCAGGTTCGCGGCTACCACAAACCGATTATGATCGCCGGCGGCTTGGGCAGCATTCAGGCGCAGCAGACGCACAAAGACGAAATCCCCGAAGGCGCGTTACTGATTCAACTGGGCGGCCCGGGTATGCTTATCGGCTTGGGCGGCGGTGCGGCTTCATCCATGAATACCGGTACAAACGACGCGTCTTTGGACTTCAATTCCGTACAACGCGGCAACCCTGAAATCGAACGCCGCGCGCAGGAAGTGATTGACCGCTGCTGGCAGCTCGGCGACCAAAACCCGATTATTTCCATCCACGACGTCGGCGCGGGCGGTCTGTCCAACGCCTTCCCCGAACTCGTCAACGATGCCGGACGCGGCGCGGTATTCAAGCTGCGCGAAGTGCCGCTGGAAGAACACGGCCTCAACCCGCTGCAAATCTGGTGTAACGAATCGCAAGAGCGTTATGTGTTATCGATTTTGGAAAAAGATTTGGACACCTTCAGCGCCATCTGCGAACGCGAACGCTGCCCGTTTGCCGTGGTCGGCACGGCGACTGACGACGGCCATTTGAAAGTACGCGACGATTTGTTCTCCAACAATCCCGTCGATTTGCCGCTGAACGTCTTGCTCGGTAAACCGCCCAAAACCACGCGCAGCGACCAAACCGTGAGGTCGTCTGAAAAACCGTTTAACGCCGGCGATATCGACATCACCGAAGCCGCCTACCGCGTTCTGCGCCTGCCTGCCGTTGCCGCCAAAAACTTCCTGATTACCATCGGCGACCGCAGCGTCGGCGGCATGACCCACCGCGACCAAATGGTCGGCAAATACCAAACCCCCGTAGCCGACTGCGCCGTTACCATGATGGGTTTCAACACCTATCGCGGCGAAGCAATGTCTATGGGCGAAAAACCGACCGTCGCCCTGTTTGACGCACCTGCCTCGGGCAGAATGTGCATCGGCGAAGCCATCACCAACATCGCGGCGGTCAACATCGGCGACATCGGCAACATCAAACTTTCCGCCAACTGGATGGCGGCGTGCGGCAACGAGGGCGAAGACGAAAAACTCTACCGCACCGTCGAAGCTGTCTCCCAAGCCTGTCAGGCATTGGACTTGAGCATCCCCGTGGGCAAAGACAGCCTGTCGATGAAAACCGTTTGGCAGGACGGCGAAGAGAAAAAATCCGTCGTCTCGCCGTTGAGCCTGATTATCTCCGCGTTCGCGCCTGTCAAAGACGTACGCAAAACCGTTACGCCCGAGTTGAAAAACGTCGAAGACAGCGTATTGCTGTTTATCGATTTGGGCTTCGGCAAAGCACGCATGGGCGGCTCGGCGTTCGGTCAGGTCTATAACAATATGAGCGGCGAAGCGCCCGATTTGGACGATACGGGTCGTCTGAAAGCCTTTTACAGCGTGATTCAGCAACTTGTCGCCGAAGACAAACTCTTGGCGTATCATGACCGCAGCGACGGCGGCTTGTTTGCCACGCTGGCGGAAATGGCGTTTGCGGGGCGGTGCGGTATTAGCGCTGATATAGATTGCTTGATTGATAAATTCCTGCCGATTCATCACCCGAATTTCCAAGGTGATCCAGCCGAAGACTTATCTGACGAACTTTATAATAATGCCGCCATTAAAATCTTATTCAATGAAGAATTAGGTGCGGTTATCCAAATTCGCCAAAAAGATAGAGATTACGTTAATGCAGCATTTAAAGCAGCTAACTTAATCAATGCAGTAAGCTGGATTGGCTCTCCTGATTTTGACAATGAGTCTATTTCTTTCTTTGGTTACGGTTATTTCCTAGAACAAAACCGTGCCGACCTGCAACGCGCATGGCAGGAAACCAGCCACGCCATCCAACGCCTGCGCGACAACCCCGCCTGCGCCGACAGCGAGTTCGCCCTGATTGGTGATAAAGACCGCAGCGCATTGTTTGCCGACGTGAAATTTGACGTAAACGAAGACATCGCCGCGCCTTTCGTCAACAGCGGCGCCAAACCCAAAATCGCCGTCCTGCGCGAACAGGGCGTGAACGGGCAAATCGAAATGGCCGCCGCCTTCACCCGCGCCGGATTCGATGCCTACGACGTGCATATGTCCGACCTGATGGCAGGCCGCGTCCGCCTTGCCGACTTCAAAATGCTGGCGGCGTGCGGCGGCTTCAGCTACGGCGACGTACTCGGCGCAGGCGAAGGCTGGGCGAAATCCATCCTGTTCCACCCCGCCTTGCGCGACCAGTTCGCCGCCTTCTTCGCCGACCCGGACACGCTGACACTGGGCGTGTGCAACGGCTGCCAGATGGTCAGCAACCTCGCCGAAATCATCCCCGGCACGGCAGGCTGGCCGAAGTTCAAACGCAACCTGAGCGAACAGTTCGAAGCGCGCCTGAGCATGGTTCACGTCCCCAAATCAGCCTCCCTGATCCTGAACGAAATGCAAGGCTCCAGCCTGCCCGTCGTCGTCAGCCACGGCGAAGGCCGCGCCGACTTCGCGCTTCACGGCGGCAAAATTTCAGACGGCCTCGGCATCGCGCTGCAATACGTCGACGGACAAAACCAGGTTACCCAAACCTACCCGCTCAACCCCAACGGCTCGCCGCAAGGCATCGCCGGCGTTACCAACGCCGACGGCCGCGTCACCATCATGATGCCCCACCCCGAACGCGTGTACCGCGCCGCGCAAATGAGCTGGAAACCGGAAGACTGGACGGAACTGTCCGGCTGGTACCGCCTCTTCGCCGGAGCAAGGAAGGCTTTGGGTTAACCGGCAGGCTGATTTGATTCGGCTTTAAAGAAAAGGTCGTCTGAAAACGATTTAGCGGATTCTGCTATATTCGTTTTCAGACGACCTTTATATGTTCTTATATGTTCTTTTGCGTATAAAGACCGAACCGACCGCCGTCATTCCCGCGCAGGCGGGAATCCAGATCTCTACATTTCAGAAATACTCAAAGACTACTGTAAATCCAAGCTTCTGGATTCCCACCTGCGCGAGAATGACGATGATTGAATATTTCCCATTTGAATTCGCCATAAAACCAAAATGCCTGCCCCTTTTTCGGGCAGGCATTTTCATGCGGTCATGGTGTGCAGCTCAATATTTGACTGTCCAGCCTATCTCGCCGCCCGCGCGCATCGGGACGAGTTCGCCGTCGCCGTAGGGAACGCTTGCGGGGACGGTTTGGCTTTGTTTGACGAGGGTGATCGTGTCGGCGTTTTCGGGAATGCCGTAGAACCTTGCGCCGTTTTTCGAGGCGAAGGCTTCGAGTTTGTCCAACGCGCCTGCTTTTTCAAACACTTCGGCGTAAAGCTCGATGGCGGTCATGGCGCTGAACATGCCGGCGCAGCCGCAGGCGTTTTCTTTGGCGGATTTGGCGTGCGGCGCGGAGTCGGTGCCGAGGAAGAATTTGTGCGCCTTCTCGCCGGTAACGGCGGCGACCAATGCCTGACGGTGGGTTTCGCGTTTGAGTACCGGCAGGCAGAAATGATGGGGGCGCACGCCGCCGACCAAGAGGTCGTTGCGGTTGAGCAGGAGGTGTTGCGGTGTAACGGAGGCGGCAACGTTGTCGCCTGCTTCCAAAACGAGGCGGGCGGCTTCGGCGGTGGTGATGTGCTCAAACACGACTTTGAGATTCGGTACTTGCGCCAAAACGGGTTTCATTACGCGCTCGATAAAGGCGGCTTCGCGGTCGAAGATGTCGATTTCGGGGTCGGTTACTTCGCCGTGAACGAGGAACAGGATGCCCTGTTTTGCCATTTCTTCCAACACGGGAATGAGTTTGAACAGGTCGGTTACGCCGGAATCGGAATTGGTCGTTGCGCCTGCGGGGTAGAGTTTGAAGGCGACGATGCCGGCGGCTTTGGCTTCGCGCACCAGCTCGGGTGTGGCTTGGTCGGTCAGGTAAAGCGTCATCAACGGCTCAAACGCGCTGCCTTCGGGCAATGCCGCCATGATGCGCGCTTTGTAGGCAAGCGCGTCGGCAACGCTGACGACGGGCGGCTTGAGGTTGGGCATGATGACGGCGCGCCCCATCTGGCGGGCAGTATAGGGGGCAACGGCTTTGAGCGCGTCGCCGTCGCGCAGGTGCAGGTGCATATCGTCGGGGCGGGTTATGGTCAGGGTTTGCATGGGTGTTCCTTTTTAGATTTTTGGGTTTCAGACGACCCCTTGATGCTTCCTAGGGGCTGTCAACATTTCATTTTCTCAGTGGATTTTTGTTCACAAAGCGGAAGATTCAAGGCGGAAACCGCAACAAGGTTGGACACCTTGTGAGGATTTCCAACGTGGAAGATGCCGCTTTGAGGATAAAAAGACACGGAAACTATTGAATGGCGACAGCCCCAAAGCTCGTCTGAAAAGACTATTGCACAAGGACAGGTTTGCCGTTGTAGGACTGATGCGTCAGGTAAAACACCGCCTGCACGGGCAACTGGTCGGACGGGGTGGTTTTGACGGTCAGCAGGGTTTCTTCCGGACTGCCCGACGCGCGCCACGCATAGGACAGCTGACGGATCGGAACCGGCGATTCGGAGGCTTGATCGGTGCGCAATTCGTTGTTCAAACCCTTCGGCGGGTTTTCCACCAACACCATAAACTGCTTGCGTATCAAGTTTTCGTCCGCCCGCGCCGTCTTCACGCTGCAACTGTCGCCGCTCAGGCTCAAATAATAATCCGCGCCGTCCTGCTTTTTCTTCCAAACGGCAAGCGCATCCGGCTCAATGAAACCTGCGGGCAGCCTGCCGATTTCTTCCGCGTTCAAAGCCGTCAGTTTTTCATTATCGGCAAACGCGCGCACTTTATCGGCAGCCCCGTCAAAAGCGACGCAGCCTTGACGGAACAATTCCGCCGCCGCGTTCGCACGATCCGCCATCTGCTCAGGCGGCACTTCTTCCCTGCCGCACGCCGCCAATAAAACGGAGAAAGTGGCAAGCGTCAAAAGCCTTGAAATCGGACGTTTCGCCATTTTCAGACGACCTCTATTTATGTTTCACGACCAGCGTGAACACGCCGTCTTCTTCGCGCGATTCGAGCAAGACATGCCCGGTCTGGCGGCAGAAAGCCTCAAAATCGCCGGGCGCGCCGCCGTCGGTCGCCAACACGGTCAGGACTTCGCCCGCCTCCATTTGCGCCAAGGCTTTTTTGGTTTTCAAAATCGGCAAAGGGCATCTGAGCCCCTTCAGGTCTAAGGTGTGTGCGTTCATATTTTCGGATGTTCCGTTAACAGGATTAACATGAATTATACCGTACTTACTTGCACCCCACCCCGCCGAACCCATAAAATAAAGCCGTTTTTCACTTTGGAGCACACCATGCGCCGTCTCGCCCTCCTAACCCTCTGCCTCGCCGCCACGGCAGTCAACGCCGCCGGATTCAGCGAAAAAGATACCCCCTTCAACACACGCTACAAAGAAAGCCCCGAAGAAGCCGCAGCCCGCGAGTTCGCCGAACAAAAAACTGCGCTCCCGCCGCTGCCCGACACCCAATCCGGCGACTGGTTCGACCTCTACGTCAGCGAAGACTACGGCAAACAGCCCAAAATCCTCCTCAGCAGCCTGCAAATCATGCCCTCTCCCGACGGCAGCATCCGCTACATCCTCAACGTCCGTTCCGACAAAGGCCATGACAACCTGACCGTCGAAGGCCTCTTCTGCGCCCACTCTTCCTTCACATATGGCAAAGACAAACGCTCGTCTTATAAAGTGTTCGGCTACGGCGACACCGTCAACCGCCGCTGGATCGAGCCGCGCAAAGCCGAATGGAAACCCATAGGCTCAACCTTCAACAAAAACGATGCAATGCGTGCCGTCCTCTACCAGGCCTTCTGTGTCGACGGTGTACCGAACACCACCGAAGGCCTGGTCAAACGCCTCAAAGAACGCGCCGGACGCTACGCGCCGAAGATGGTGCGCCACGACAAATAAGCAAGCCGTTTGACGGTTTCAAACATCAAAAAAGGTCGTCTGAAGCATTTTCAGACGACCTTTTTCCATTCGAATCAAACACGGATGTCGGGTACTTTATTGAACAAACGATAGAAATTGTCGCTGGTGTAAGCAGCAAGCGTTTCTACGGATTCGCCACGCAGTTTCGCTACAAACTCGGCGGTATAGCGGACATAGGAAGGTTCGTTAGGTTTGCCACGTTTTGGAACAGGGGCGAGAAATGGTGCATCGGTTTCAACCAGCATTCTGTCCGCAGGGACGTATTTGGCAGCTTCCTGAATTTGCGGGGCATTTTTGAAAGTAACAATGCCGGAGAAGGAAATGTACAGCCCCAAATCCAAGGCAGCTTTGGCAAAAGCGGTATCTTCGGTGAAGCAGTGGATAACGCCCGAGTTGGTTTGACCTTCTTTCAGAATCGCCAAAGTATCGGCGGCAGCATCGCGGGTATGGACAATCACGGGCAAACCGCTTTCATTGGCGGCTTGGATGTGTTCGGCAAAGCGGCGGTGCTGCCATGCCAAATCGCCTTTGCACCAATAATAATCCAAGCCCGTTTCGCCTATGCCGACGACTTTCGGATGTTTTGCCGCTTCAACCATTTCGGAAACGGTAAATTCTTCGGCTTCTTGGCTGTCGGGGTGGACGCCTATGGTGCAGTAAATCTGTTCATTGGCTTGGGCAATGTCGAAGACTTCGGCGAAACTCTGTTTGCTTACGCTGATGGCAAGCGCCTGTTTGACGCTTTGTTGTCCCATATTGGCGAACACTTCAGGCAGGCGGTTGCTCAAGCCTTCGAAATTGAGATGGCAATGTGAATCGATTAAATGCATGATTTTAAAGCGTGAAGGTAACGCGGTCGCTGCGCAGTTTCGGTCCCAGCTCGCCTTCAATCAGGGTTTTCGCCTGAAGGCAGCTCTCGTGTTCGGAAAATGCCAGTCCGACACCTTTAGGGCGGTGGGCGGAAGTACGGGCAGGGTTGATCCAGACGACTTTGGTAGGCAGGAAGCGTTTGGGGTAATCGGCGATTTCAACGGCAAGCAGGATATCTTCGCCTAATGAAAATACGTCTTCGGTCGGAACGAAAAGTCCGCCGTGTTCGAGAAACGGCATATAGCAGTTGTAGAGCAGAGTCGGGTCTTTGAGCTGCAACGCCATCATTTTCGCCGGAATGTCTTTATTGTTGTTTACCATTTTGTTTTACCTTATCTAATTATTTGTTTTGCCAAAATTCGAGATATTCAGTCAGCAGATACTCAAGCTGCATTTTAACACTCAAGGTGTGGTATCCGTAAGGGCTGAGTGCATTCAGACGACCTGTCAGCGCAAACAAACGGCGCGGGTCGGTTTTGGAAGCCGTCTGCGACAATGCCTGCGCGTAATCGGGATAATAAAGCGGCGGCATTTGTTGTTGCGCCAAGCCGACATCCAACAGCCATTTCTGCATCCAATCAATGAAGACTGCCAACGGCTGCTTGTGTTTGTCGAACGTGGCAGCGTAGTCGAGTATCGTCAACAGGCGCGGCGCGGCAAGTAAAGTGAGCAGCTCTTCGCGCAAGTCATCGATTTCAGGCGTATGGGCAAACAACGGCGCGCCGCTGTGAAAAGCCAGCAACGATTGCGCATCGTCCACACCCTCTTCTCGAAGATATGCCAAAGCTTCATCTCGCGAAGGTGCGGGCAGAACCATCTGGCGGCAACGGCTTTTAATGGTCGGAAGAAGCTTGTCGCGTGCATGCGTAACCATTAAAAAAACAACATGTTGCGGTGGCTCTTCCAAAGCTTTGAGCAACCCGTTTGCCGCCTGCACGTTCATGCTTTCAGCGGGATGCACCAATACCACCCGCAATCCTCCGCGCACAGCCGTCAGATAAATGTTTTCCACAATATCGCGCACGGCATCGATTTTAATCTGCAACAATTTTCTCCCGACCGCACCATCTTCGGGGATTTCAGGAGTGAGTTCGTAAAAATCGGGATGGCTGTTTTGCGAAAACAAATGACACGAAGCGCATACGCCGCAAGGCTGATGATCTTCCCGAGGCGATTCACACAGCAAAGCCTGTGCCACAAACCGCGCAAACGCTGTTTTGCCGGTATTTTCCTTGCCGGTAAACAGCCAAGCGTTCGGACGGTTTTCCCAATGATCAGCAAGCTGCCGCCACTGGTTTTGATGCCACGGATAAATCATATTGGAAAGTACAAGCTTTTAAACAAAAGCGTGATTATACAGGGAAATGTTAGAGGTCGTCTGAAAAGCGGCTTCCGTTTCAGACGACCTTACCGGATGTGCATCATTTTTAAACAACATGATTTTTTGCTTGTATATCAATCGTCAAACCGATTTATACACAGGCTGTTCACACAGTTTGCCTGACAAAATGTGTAGCACAACAAAACCCGCGGGACACTTTTTTCAAATTTCAAACAACAGCCTGCGCTATAATCCGCCTCATTCACTTTCACCCTTTCAATCATGAACCGACAAAAAACCTACCTGCTGCTGACCGCCCTGTTCACCCTGATTTTCATCGCGCTCATCATGCTCGGCGGCTACCTGCTTTCCATCCAAAGCAAACAATTCGCCGTCGCCGCCTTCCTGTTCGCATTCGGCGCCGTCTTCGCCCAAATCGGCAGCCTCACCCTCTACATCCGCCACAAAGCCCGCGCACAAATCATGCGTGAGCAACAAACCGAATCCCATTAAGGCTGGGTATTGTTCGTTATCCGTTTGCCGGTTCTACAGGCTTTACATAGGTAAAGTTTTGTTTGCCGCATTGCTCCCCCCCCCCCTTGCAATTTACACTGACACCGCATACAACTTGTATGTTCTTAAATCTTTCAACCCACGGGAGTAGACTTATGAAACAAAACATCATCGTTGTCTTATTCAACATCTCCAGCGAAGCTTATCAAGCCTTTTCTGAATTGAAAGCTTACTCGCAGACAACAGATGCTTTGGTGGCACAAGCCGTTTTGATTAAAAAGGAAAATGGTCTGATTATCCCAGCAGAAAGCACCGACTTTACCGCCAATACGGTCGAAGGCGCATGGACGGGCGGCCTCATTGGTTCACTGGTCGGCATTCTCGGCGGTCCTATCGGTGTTCTGTTGGGTGGAGCTACTGGCGCACTCATCGGCAGTGATGCAGGCACTGCCCAAACATTGGGAGAGGGGTTGTTGCTGGAAAATACAGCCAAAAAACTGGATAACGGCAGTACTGCAATCATTATTTTGGCGCAAGAATCCGACGAAGCTGTATTGGATGCCTTCTTCCACCGTTTCGAAACCGTTATTCTCCGGCAAGATGCAGCCGTTGCCCAACAGGACGTATTGGCAGCAATAGAAGCGCAGGAAGAAGTGGCACGTCAGGCACACGAAGCGTGGAAAAAACAGCGCAAAGCCGAGCGCAAAGAGAAAGTGGAAGCCTTCAAGGCCGACATCAAACAAAAATTCGACAAATTGGCAGCCAAGTTGAAATAACACTGCCACCAACCCAAGGTATGTAACCGCTCAAATTTTCCGTTTCGGATGCATGCCAAACCAGTTTGAGGCTACCTGAAAATCTATTTTTCAGGTAGCCTCTCCCTTTTTCATGCCCCGCCAAACCATCATGCTCACCCCGCAAAGCTGCGACCTATTCCAACGCCCATTTTTCCAGTTCGCCCAAATCCGCCAATACCAGCCCGAAACCGAAGCGCAAACCAAGCAAGGCCGACTACAAAGCCGCGTGGCAAGTGTGGCGCACGTTGGTTTTACAGGTAGCCTCACAACTGGGCGCGGGCTTTGCCCCGCCGCATATCGAACGCTGGTGCAACGGCTGGCAGCGCGACCTGGCTAGTCGAAACCCTGCACCGCCTGCTGCCAGTGTACGAAGCCTGCCACAATGTGCGGCTGTGAGCGGAAGCAAGCTTCCCCCATCTGCCGTTAAGGCTACCTGAAATCTAAAAGAAACAAACAAAACCAATGACCAAACGCCGAACCTTCCTCATTCTGACCATCCTCTTCACCCTGCTCTTCATCGCATTGGTAACGTTGGGCGCCTACCTGCTTTCCATCCAAAGCAAACAATTCGCCGTCGCCGCCTTCCTATTCGCCTTCGGCGCCGTCTTCGCCCAAATCGGCAGCCTCGCCCTCTACATCCGCCATAAAGCCCGCGCACAAATCATGCGCTCGCAACAAACCGAACCCCATTAAGGAAAACCCATGTTCGACAAAATCGTCCTCGCCAGCGGCAACGCAGGCAAACTCAAAGAATTTTCCCGCCTCTTCGCCGATTTGAACATCGAAGTCCTGCCGCAATCGCAGTTCGACACGCCCGAATGCCCCGAGCCGTACCGCACCTTCGTCGAAAATGCGCTCGCCAAAGCCCGCCACGCCGCCAAACACAGCGGCCTGCCCGCGCTCGCCGACGACTCCGGTATCTGCGCCGCCGCATTAAACGGCGCACCCGGTATCCTCTCCGCCCGCTATGCCGGAGCAAACCCCAAATCCGATGCCGCCAACAACAAACGCCTTTCAGACGACCTCGCCGACAAAGCCGACAAAAGCTGTTATTATGCCTGCGTCCTTGTCCTCGTCCGCCACGAAAACGACCCGCAGCCCATCATCGCCGAAGGCATCTGGCACGGACAATGGCAGACAGAAGCCGCAGGCACCAACGGCTTCGGCTACGACCCGCATTTCTACCTGCCCGAACACAACTGCACCGCCGCCGAGCTTGCCCCCGAAATCAAAAACGCCGAAAGCCACAGGGGACAGGCGTTGCGGGAATTATTGAGAAAAATTGAAGCCCTATAAATCAATCGATAGGCCGTCTGAAAAAATTTCAGACGACCTCAATCCCCAAAACACACCATGACCCAAATCACCTTCCCCCAAGCGGGACAGCTTACCGCCCTGCCGCCCTTGTCGCTCTACATCCACATCCCGTGGTGCATCAAAAAATGCCCGTATTGCGACTTCAATTCCCACAGTCTGAAAAACGGATTGCCCGAAGCCGCCTATATCGACGCACTGCTGACCGATTTGCAGCTCGAATTGCCCAATATTTGGGGCAGGCCGGTGGAAACGATATTTTTCGGCGGCGGTACGCCCAGCCTGTTTCAGGCGGAATCGATTGACCGTTTGTTGAGCGGCGTGCGTTCGTTGTTGCGTTTGCAGCCGGAGGCGGAAATTACTTTGGAAGCCAATCCGGGGACGTTTGAAATCGAGAAGTTTCAAGGGTTTAAAGATGCGGGTATCACGCGGCTTTCTATTGGCGTGCAGAGTTTTAACGACGATATGCTCTCAAGGCTGGGGCGCGTCCACAACGGCAAAGAAGCCTTAACCGCCATAGCTACCGCCTTGAAATTATTTGATAAAGTCAATATCGACTTGATGTATGCCCTGCCGAACCAGACCGTTCAGACGGCCTTGGATGACGTGCAAACCGCCATCGCCACGGGCGCGGCCCACATCAGCGCGTATCATCTGACCATGGAGCCGAACACGCCGTTCGGCCATACGCCGCCGAAAGGTTTACCGCAAGACGAAGCAGCATTGGACATCGAAGACGCGGTACACGGCGCGCTGGAGGACTCTGGTTTTATCCACTACGAAACATCGGCTTTTGCAAAACCCGCCATGCAGTGCCGCCACAATTTGAACTACTGGCAGTTCGGCGATTATTTGGGCATAGGTGCGGGCGCGCACGGCAAAATCTCCTACCCCGACCGCATCGAGCGCACCGTCCGCCGCCGCCATCCCAACGACTACCTCGCCTTAATGCAAAGTCAGCCAAGTGTTGCCGTCGAACGCAAAACCGTCGCCGCCGAAGATTTGCCGTTCGAATTCATGATGAACGCCCTGCGCCTGACCGACGGCGTACCCGCCGCAATGTTGCAGGAACGCACAGGCGTACCCGCCGCCAAAATCATGGCGCAAATCGAAACGGCAAGACAAAAAGGTTTGTTGGCAACCGATCCGACCGTGTTCCGCCCGACCGAACGGGGACGGTTGTTTTTAAACGATTTGTTGCAATGCTTTTTGTAGGATCAGATTTTTTCAGACGACCTTGATACACCAAACCGTAACATCCGCAGACTGCCGCTTCATTAAGGTCGTCTGAAAATATCCATACCCTACACAATCACTCGGTTTTATACGATAATCGACACCGTTTTCATCAAAGTTCCCATCTTTCAGACGACCCCGACAACAGGAGAAAATCATGTCCAAAACCATCATCCACACTGACAAAGCCCCTGCCGCCATCGGCGCATACAGCCAAGCCGTCCGCGCGGGCGACACCGTTTACATGAGCGGTCAAATCCCCCTCGATCCCGCCACCATGACCGTTGTCGGCAACGGCGACTTCCGAGCCGAAGCACGCCAGGTTTTTAAAAACCTGCAAGCCGTCGCCGAAGCCGCAGGCGGCACGCTGGGCGACATCGTCAAACTCAACGCCTACCTGACCGACCTTGCCAACTTCGCCGTCTTCAACGAAGTCATGGCAGAGTTCATCCAAGAACCCTTCCCCGCCCGCGCCGCCGTCGGTGTTGCCTCCCTGCCCAAAGGCGTGCAGGTCGAAGCCGAAGCCGTGCTGGTACTGAACGCATAAGACACACAACCCGTTTCAGACGACCTCCCACAAGCCAAAGGTCGTCTGAAACACCACACACAATCGGACAATAACAACAATGGCACACTACGCAATCGGCGATATTCAAGGCTGCTTCGACGAATTCACCCTTCTGCTCGACAAAATCAACTTCAACCACGGCACAGACACCCTCTGGCTCGTCGGCGACATCGTCAACCGCGGCCCCAAATCCCTTGAAGTCCTCCAATTCTGCATGGAACACGAAAGCAGCGTCCGTATGGTCCTCGGCAACCACGACCTGCACCTGCTCGCCGTCGGCTGCAACGAAGGCACGGTCAAACGCAGCGACACCATCACACCCATCCTCACCCACCCCGACAGCAAAAAAATGCTCGACTGGCTGCGTTTCCAACCCCTGCTCATCAAAGGCGTCCGCCACGTTATGGTTCACGCCGGCATCCTGCCCCAATGGACCATCGCCCGCGCCGAATTGCTCGCCAGCGAAACCGAAGCCGAGTTGCGCGGCAAAAAATACAAAAAGTTTTTCTCCAAAATGTATGGCAACAAACCCGCCGAGTGGAGCGACGAGCTGACCGGTTACGACCGCCTGCGCATGATTGTCAACGTCTTCACCCGAATGCGTGCGCTGACGCTGAAAAACGAACTCGACTACGACTACAAATCCACCCTCAAAAAAATGCCCTCGAACCTGCGCCCTTGGTTTAAAGCCCCAAACAGGCAAAACCTCAGCCACACCATCGTCTTCGGACACTGGTCTTCGCTGGGCTTTATGAACACCGATAACATCCTCTCCCTCGACACCGGCGCACTTTGGGGCGGCGAACTGACCGCCATCAACCTCGCCGACCACAGTATTACCCAAGTCCCCTCCCTCGGCGGTTTGGACTGGAAAACGGCTTTGAAATAATTCATATAGTGGATTAAATTTAAATCAGGACAAGGCG
>NZ_KV814939.1:0-2918 GCF_001814135.1 Neisseria sp. HMSC067H09
CTGCCAAAGCTAAAGCCAAGGCTGAAGCGGAACGAAAAGCTGCGGAAGAAACCGCTAAAGCTAAAGCCGAAGCTGAACGCAAAGCTGCCGAAGAAGCTGCCAAAGCTAAAGCCAAGGCTGAAGCGGAACGTAAAGCTGCGGAAGAAGCTGCTAAAGCTAAAGCAGAAGCCGAGCGCAAAGCTGCAGAAGAAGCAGCCAAAGCTAAAGCAGAAGCCGAACGCAAGGCCGCTGAAGAGGCTGCCAAAGCTAAAGCCAAGGCTGAAGCGGAACGTAAAGCGGCTGAGGAAGCTGCAAAAGCCAAAGCTGAAGAAGAACGCAAGGCCGCTGAAGAGGCTGCCAAAGCTAAAGCCGAAGCTGAACGTAAAGCTGCTGAAGAAGCTGCAAAAGTTAAAGCTGAAGAAGAACGCAAGGCCGCTGAAGAAGCCGCTAAAGCTAAAGCTGAAGAAGAACGCAAGGCCGCTGAAGAAGCCGCTAAAGCTAAAGCTGAAGAAGAACGCAAAGCCGCTGAAGAAGTTACCCCAAAAGCGGAGGTTGCTCCGGCTATGCGATCAATCGGCGGTTTTTACACCATGTTGTCGGTTGACGGTGCCGATAACAAAGTGATTAACAGAGTGGGTAATCCTGATGTCCTCGAAGTCAACGGACAAAAAATCAACCTGCTGCCACAAACATTTGACGCGGCAAACGGTATGCTGTCCTTATCGGATAACAAAATTATCCGCGCCATCGGTACGCATCTGCAATACGGCCATTACGGTTTTTACGGAAGCAAAAAGGACAACGGCGAGCTCAATTCATCCCTGGTGTTCTACCAAGGTCTGATGACGCCTGTCGAAGCCATGCCGCAAACCGGTTCGGCTATCTACCAAGGCAATGCGTTCTACAATGACGTATCCAACATCAACACTGTCGGCTCATCCCTGTTCAATGTTGATTTTGGTGAAAAATCGCTGACCGGCGGTGTTTATTCGGCAGAAGGACGTTTTAACCCCGTAATGCTCCAGGCCAATATCGCCGGTAACCGTTTTGTTTATGTGGACGGGACAACTAAAAACAGTATGTCGGGCATTTTCCTGGGTCCGCAGGCGGAAGAAATGGCCGGCCGCTTCGATCATCCGAGCGAAGGCAAGAGCGGTACTTTCGGCGCCGCCATGCTGAAAGACTGATTTTTACCGTATCATCAGCTCAAAAGGTCGTCTGAAAACTTGGAAATCAGGTTTTCAGACGACCTTTTTCCGTTCCCGTCCAAGAAGCAGCCCATAAAATGCTACAATACCGCTTTGATTTTTTGCCCGCATCATCATGAAAAAAGCCCCAAAATCCTTTGAAGAAGCCCTCGCCCGCCTCGAAACCCTGACCCAGTCCATGCAAAGCAGCGAAATGCCGCTGGAAGACGCTCTGGCAGCCTATCAGGAAGGCAACGAGCTTGTCAGATACTGCCAAACCAAGCTGGCGGAAGTCGAACAAAAGCTGCAAGTATTGGACGCGGGCGAACTGAAGGAGCTGAACCTTGAACCCGGCGAATGAATTGAAAGCATGGCAGCAAAAAGCCCAAGCGCAGACCGAATTGCTGCTGGAGCGTTTCCTGCCGTCTGAAAACCAAGTGCCGCACACGCTGCACGAAGCCATGCGTTACGTTACCCTCGGCGGCGGCAAACGGCTGCGCCCGCTCTTGGTGCTCGCCGCGTCCGAATTGGGCGATGCCGACCAAAACGCCGTCGAACAAGCCATGGCGGCGATTGAAATGGTGCACGTCTATTCCTTGGTACACGACGATATGCCCGCCATGGACAACGACAGTCTGCGGCGCGGCAAACCGACCTGCCATGTGAAATACGACGAAGCCACCGCCCTTTTGGTCGGCGACGCGCTGCAAACCCAAGCCTTCGACGTATTGAGCCGTCCGACCGGACTGCCCGCCGAACGCCAAATCGCCATGTTGTCCACGCTCGCCAAAGCATCCGGCAGCCTCGGCATGGCGGGCGGACAAGCCATCGACCTTGCCAACGTCGGCAAAGCCATGAATCAGGCGCAGTTGGAACAGATGCACAGCCTCAAAACCGGCGCCCTCATCCGCGCTGCCGTCATATTGGGCGCGCTTGCCTGCCCCGATTTGGATTCAGACGACGTCCGCACCTTAGACAACTACGCCGCCAAACTCGGCTTGGCATTCCAAGTCATCGACGACGTGTTGGACTGCGAAGCCGATACCGCCACCTTGGGCAAAACCGCCGGCAAAGACAGCGACAACGACAAACCGACCTACGTCAAACTGATGGGCCTGCAAGCCGCCCGCGCCTATGCCGAAACCCTGACCGCAGAAGCCGTCGCCCTGCTCGAACCCTTCGGCGCAAAAGCCCTGCATCTGCGGCTGCTGGCGGAATTTGTTACTGCGCGGAAAAATTAGAGTCCGGCAGACCGAAAAACGGCCTTTATGAACGATTTCGAACGCATTTACAACGACTGGCACGAGTTTGCCAAAAACCGCGACACCGCCCGACTGATCAGCCTGTATGACGACAACGCCGTTTTCGAAAGCCCGCTCGTTCCCCTTATCATGCAGCGGCAAAGCGGCATTTTGCGCGGCAAAGCCGACATCCTGGCTTTTTTAGAAGAAGGAACGCGCCGCCGACCGAATGAATTGGTACGCTGGTATCGCAACGGCACGCATTTCACGACGGGGGACACGCTGGTTTGGGAATACCCGCGCGAAACGCCCGACGGCGATCAAGTGGATATTTTGGAACTCATGCAGATTGCCGGCGGAAAAATCGTCCATCACCGCATTTACTGGGGCTGGTTCGGCACGCAGATGCTGATTCGTTCGGCACTGAACCGTGCGGCGGAATAATCCGCGAAAAGAAGAAGAGGTCGTCTGAACCCCAAAATAGGTTTGAACTGCACCCCAAAAGTTGGAC
>NZ_KV814940.1:0-24203 GCF_001814135.1 Neisseria sp. HMSC067H09
TTAGGGGATTTTGGGGAATTTTGCAAAGGTCTCACGCAGTCCGAAACGTCAGACGGAATTTGCGGTCGGGCAGGTAAAATGGCGGCGTGCTGATTGAAATTCCGGCAAAGGTCGTCTGAAAACCGAAAATATGGTTTTCAGACGACCTTTGTTGTATTTGGTAACTATATGTTCCCGTTGTATAATCGCGACTTTTCAATTCAATAATAAACATACAGGAACCGCCATGACAGAATCCATCACCCGCGACAGTATGCAGTACGATGTCGTGATTGTCGGCGCAGGCCCGTCGGGTTTGTCCGCCGCCATCAAACTCAAGCAGCTTGCCGAAAAAAACGGGAGCGAAATCAGCGTTTGCGTGGTGGAGAAGGGGTCTGAGGCGGGCGCGCATTCGCTGGCGGGTGCGGTCATCGATCCGATTGCGCTGAATGAGCTGATTCCCGACTGGAAAGAAAAAGGCGCGCCGCTGACGCGTGCGGTAACGCAGGACAAAGTGTTGTTCCTGACGGAGAAAAAGGCGTTCAATCTGCCCGTTACTCCTAATTTTGACAATCATGGCAACTACATCGTCAGCTTGGGCGAAGTCGTGCGCTGGTTGGCGGAGCAGGCGGAAAATATGGGCGTGGAAATCTATCCGGGCTTTGCCGCCGCCGAAGTGCTGTATCACGAAGACGGTTCGGTCAAAGGCATTGCGACCGGCAATATGGGCGTAGGCAAAGACGGCGAGCCGACCGACAGTTTCCAGCCCGGCATGGAGCTTTGGGCGCAGCAAACCCTGTTTGCCGAAGGTTGCCGCGGTTCGCTTTCCAAACAAGTCATCGAACGCTTCGAACTCGACCAAAACAGCCAGCCGCAAACTTACGGCTTGGGCATCAAAGAGATTTGGGAAGTGTCGTCTGAAAAACATCAGCCCGGCTTGGTGATACACAGCGCGGGCTGGCCGCTGGACAGTCAAACCTACGGCGGCGCGTTTGTTTACCATTTCGACGACAACAAAGTCGCCGTCGGTTTCGTGGTCGGTTTGGACTATCAAAACCCTTATCTGTCGCCGTTTGAAGAGTTCCAACGCTTCAAAACCCATCCCGAAATCCGTAAAACCTTCGAAGGCGGCCGCCGCATTGCTTACGGCGCACGTTCGCTGATTGAAGGCGGTCTGCAAAGCCTGCCGAAGCTCTCGTTCAAAGGCGGCGTTTTAATCGGCGATGCGGCAGGTTTCCTCAATATGCCGCGCATCAAAGGCATTCATACCGCGATGAAATCCGCCATGCTCGCCGCCGAAGCCGTGTTCCCCTTGTTGGAAAACCTTGAAGAAGTGGAGGGTTTCGATAGCGGCAAAGAGGCAGCGGATTATCAGCAACGTTTCGAACAAAGCTGGCTGTATCAAGAGCTTTACGCTGCGCGTAACGTCCGTCCGTCATTCAAATGGGGCGTTTACCTCGGTTCAATCTATACCGGCATCGACCAGATGATTTTCAGAGGCAAGGCCCCGTGGACCTTGAAACATCACGGCAAAGACAACGAGCAGCTCAAAAAAGCCGCCGCGTGCAAGCCGATTGATTATCCGAAACCCGACGGCGTGTTGACCTTCGACCGCTTAAGCAGCGTCTTCCTCGCCAATCTCGCGCACGAAGAAAATCAGCCCGACCATTTGGTGCTGAAAAATCCGCAAACGATGATAGACGTGAACTACAAAGAATACGCTTCGCCCGAAACGCGCTATTGTCCGGCCGGTGTGTATGAAATCGTTGAAGAAAACGGCAGCCCGCGCCTGCAAATCAACGCCGCCAACTGCGTGCACTGCAAAACGTGTGACATCAAAGACCCGACGCAAAACATTACTTGGATTTGCCCCGAAGGTGCGAGTGGACCGAATTACGGCGGGATGTAGGTTCGGCGGTAGCTTGGGCTAAGTTGCAAACATTTGCCGCGCCGGATAAAAAAGGTCGTCTGAAAATCTTGGTTTAAGGTTTTCAGACGACCTTTTTTCATAGTCGGAAAGTGTTGAAGAAGGGATAGGATTTTATCTGCTTAAAACGTAAAGGTCGTCTGAAAGAAAGGAGATGGGAATACAGAGTTCACAGGCAAAACCCAAATCCTGAACCGTCCCCTTTTCAACTTTGGAAGATAAAGGAAATTTATCAAACTGCTTTCGGCGACTTGGTTCATCAAAACAGTCTTTACTCCAACCTTCCAAAGTCTCTCCGCCGATTTAATGAATGACGGTTTTCAGACGACCTTTGAGGTCGTCTGAAAACCGTACGCCTTACAGCAACACTTTCTCCACGCCGCCGTTGTTGGCTTTTTTCACAAACTCGTCCAGCCAGTTTTCGCCGAGGATGTGTTTCGCCATTTCGATGACGATATAGTCGGCGGGCATGTCGTTGTCGTCGGCGTAGCGGCTCAGTCCTTGCAGGCAGGCGGGGCAGGAGGTGAGCATTTTGACGGGTTCGCCCTGCGGCAGCTCTTTGAGGTTTTTCTCGATTTCTTCCTGTTTGCGGAATTTGACTTGGGTGGCGATGTCGGGACGTTTGACGGCGAACATGCCGGATTCGCCGCAACAGCGGTCGCTTAAGACGACTTTCTGCCCCATGAGGCTGCTTGCCATTTGGGTGGCATTCATGGTTTTGATGGGCGTGTGGCAGGGGTCGTGGTAGAGGTATTGCTGACCTTTCACGCCGTTCAGCTGTACGCCTTTTTCGAGCAGGTATTCGTGGATGTCGATGATGCGGCAGCCGGGGAAGATTTCTTCAAAGCGGTATTTTTCGAGCTGGTCGTAGCAGGTGCCGCAACTGACGACGACGGTTTTGATGTCGAGGTAGTTGAGGGTGTTCGCCATGCGGTGGAAGGCGACGCGGTTGTTGGTGCTCATCTGCTCGGCTTTTGCCTTGTTGCCGCCCGCGTCCTGCGGATAGCCGCAACACATATAGCCGGGCGGCAGGACGGTTTGTACGCCGACGTGCCAGAGCATGGCTTGGACGGCGAGTCCGATTTGGCTGAACAGGCGTTCGGAACCGCAGCCGGGGAAGTAGAACACGGCTTCGGCATCTTCGGGCGCGGCGGGGTTGCGGGTGATGGGGATGCTTTTGTCGTCTTCGATGCCGAGCATGGAGCGCGGTGTTTTGGCGGGCACGCTTTTGGGCAAAGGACGGTTGATGAAGTGGATGATTTGTTCTTTGACCGGTGCGGTGCCGACGGTGGCTTTGGGTTCGGCTTTTTGTTTTTTGGTGCCGACGGGCAGGAGTTTGCCGATTTTGTAGGCGAAATTCTGCGCGGGGAAGCCGGTCTGTATCATGGCGGCGCGCAGGGCTTTGATGGTTTTCGGGCCGGTGGCGTTCAAAAATGCCATGCCCATCGATGCGGCGGGTGCAAAGCGTTTGTGGCCGGAATCGGCAAGATAATTGCGGATGGCTACGGTAACGTCGCCGAAGTCGATGTTGACGGGGCAGGGTTTGACGCAGCGGTGGCACACGGTGCAGTGGTCGCCGATGTCCATGAGTTCTTCAAAGTGTTTGATGGAAATGCCGCGGCGGGTTTGCTCTTCGTATAAGAAGGCTTCGGTCAACAGCCCCACGCCGAGGATTTTGTTGCGCGGGCTGTACAGCAGGTTGGCACGCGGAACATGGGTGGAGCAGACGGGTTTACATTTGCCGCAGCGCAGGCAGTCTTTGACGGAATCGGCGATGGTGCCGAGGTCTGATTTCTCCATAATCAGCGATTCCGCGCCCAAAAGCTCGAAAGACGGCGTGTAGGCGTTGCGTAAGTCCGAGCCTTTCATCAGTTTGTGACGGTTGAAGGTGTGTTTGGGATCGACTTGGTTTTTGTAGTCCCAAAATGGTTGCAAGTCTTCATCAGTCAGAAATTCGAGCTTGGTGATGCCGATGCCGTGTTCGCCGGAAATCACGCCGCCGAGCGAGCGGGCGAGCTTCATGATGCGTTCGACCGAGCGGTAGGCGGTCTGAAGCATTTGGGCGTCGTCTGAATTGACGGGGATGTTGGTGTGGACGTTGCCGTCGCCGGCGTGCATATGCAGGGCGACGAAGACACGCCCTCGCACGGTTTTGGCGTGGATTTTGCCCAAACCTTCGATGATTTTGGTGTCGGTTTTGCCGCTGAAGATTTCGGCGAGCGGTTTCATTACGTCCTCTTTGACGGACACGCGCAGGCGGAAATCGCGGAAGGCGGTAAAACAGCTCTCGTCGTCTTTGGCTTCGGGCGCGGCATGGACGGCTGCGCCGTAGCGAGCTTTGTAGTCGGCAAGCGGCGTATCGAGATGGGCGAGCAACCAGTCCCAACGCGCTTTGACGGCGGAAACGTGGGCAAGGGCGTGTTTGCCGCGTTCACCCAAAAGTTCGGCGGTCGGCAGGTCCGTGCCCATTTTGTCGATGGGGAGTTTTCCCGACAGATATTGCTCCAATGCGGCGCACAAGGTGAGTTTGTTTTGGATGGAAAGCTCGATGTTGATGCGTTCGATACCGTCCGAATACTCGCCCAGCCGCTCCAGAGGAATCACCACGTCTTCGTTAATTTTAAAGGCGTTGGTGTGTTTGGCGATGGCGGCGGTGCGGCTGCGGTCGAGCCAGAAGGTTTTGCGCGCTTCGGGCGACACGGCGATAAAGCCTTCGCCGTCGCGGGCGCGGGCAAGTTCGCAGATGTGTTCGGCGGCTGCCTGTACGGCGGCTTCGTCGTCTGAAACCACGTCTGCCAGCAAGACCATTTTCGGCCGTCCTTTGCCCGCCGCTTTGGTGGCGTAGCCGACGGCGCGGACATAACGCCAGTCCAAATGTTCCAAACCCGCCAGCCGCACGCTGTCGTGGGCGAGCAGGAAATCGCGGATTTCGACGATAGAAGGCGTGGCGGTGGCAACCGTGCCGAAAAACTCCATACACACGGTGCGCGTGTGTTTCGGCATGGTGTGCAACACGAAGGCGACGCTGGTGATAATGCCATCCGTGCCTTCTTTCTGCACGCCGGGCAGGCCGCTCAAGAATTTGTCGGTAACGTCTTTGCCCAAACCGACTTTGCGGAATTTGTGGCCGGGGATTTCCAAGCGTTCGGTTTTAACAATATTGAGGCCGTCTGAATCCAGCGTGTGAATGTCAAACACGGCGGTTTCTTCGTCGTGGATTTTGCCGAAATTGTGGCGCACGCGCTCGATGCGCAGCCATTCGCCCTGCGGGTTGACCATCTGCCAGTAGGCGAGGTTGTCCAACGCCGTACCCCACAACACGGCTTTTTTGCCGCCCGCGTTCATCGCCACATTGCCGCCTACGCAGGACGCATCGGCGGAAGTCGGATCGACGGCGAACACCAAACCCGCCTGATGCGCGGTTTCTTCTACCCGCCGCGTTACCACGCCCGCGCCGCAATGGATAATCGGATGTTTGCCGTTTAAACCCGCCAGTTCGACAAATTCCACGCCGCGATGCTTGTCCAGCTTTTCCGTATTGATGACTGCGCTCATCGCATCCAAAGGCACGGCGCCGCCGGTATATCCCGTACCGCCGCCGCGCGGAATAATGACCAAATCCAGCTCGATTAAGGCGCGCACCAAAGGCGCGATTTCCGCCTCTGTGTCGGGATTGACGACGACAAACGGATATTCGACGCGCCAGTCGGTCGCATCGGTAACGTGCGTTACCCGAGCCAGCCCGTCAAACATAATATTGTGCGGCTTGGTGATTTTGCTCAAACGCTCCAAAATCTGCCGCCGCTTTTGGCGCGTTTCGTCAAAGCTGCCGTCAAAACGCTCGACCGCCTTTTCCGCCGCCGCAACCAATACATCGACTTGCGGATTGTCATCGCGGCGTTTGCGGATTTCGTTCAAACGGTGGCGCATTTCGCGTACCAGCGCGGCGCGGCGTTTCGGGTGCTCCAGCAAATCATCGACCAGATACGGATTGCGCACGACCACCCAAATATCGCCCAACACTTCAAACAACATCCGCGCCGAACGCCCCGTCCTGCGCTGTCCGCGCAAGTCCTGCAGGATTTGCCACGCCTCATCGCCCAACAGGCGGATGACGATTTCGCGGTCGGTGTAGGAAGTATAGTTGTAGGGAATTTCCCGAATACGCTGCGGGGCGGTAGTCGTGGTCATGGTGGCGGTGTGTCCGTATGATTATTGGTACGGCGAAACTGCGCAAAGCTGCGGCATGATTTCGCCGTATTTTTATGAAAAGGTCGTCTGAAAGCGCAGCTTCAACGAAGTTAAAATGATTTTTAAAACAATCAGACAACTCGTGGGAAAAGCGATAATGTAGTTTAAATTCCGATGTTTTTCAACGGAAAAGGCGAAAAATGTTTCAATAGGAATAATTTTCAAAAAGGCAGATATTGTTGACAATTTTAGGGTAAAAAGACTTTTCAGACGACCTTTGACGCCGCCGCGCTTGAGTTTTCCCGTAAAACAGTTATAATGCCACTCTCTTACGGCGGGTCTCCCCGCATGGTAATTCGGAACACCGGGTCAGGGGCGGAAGCCAGCAGCCCACTCCGATGCGTCAGTGCCGGGGGTCTGGCTCGCCACCCTATTAAAAAACACCGAAGATGGATTGGTCTTCGGTGTTTTTGCTTTTGTATAGTGGATTAAATTTAAACCAGTACGGCGTTGCCTCGCCTTGCCGTACTATCTGTACTGTCTGCGGTTTCGTCGTCTTGTCCTGATTTAAATTTAATCCACTATAAAATCCGGGATGGGAAAAGGTCGCCTGAACATTTTCAGACGACCTTTTCGTTCATGTCGATTTAAACATCTTCTTTAATCAGCGATTTGGACAATTCCTCCAAAGGCACGCCTTTGGTTTCCGGCATCATCGTCATCACAAAGACGAGCTGCAACACCATCATCGCCGTAAAGCAGACGAATACCCAGCCCGCTCCGATACTGCCGAACAGGAACGGAATGGCGGCGGGAATGGCGGCGGCAAGCACCCAGTGGGTCGAGCTGCCCAACGCCTGACCTTGTGCACGCAGGTGGCTGGGGAAAATTTCGGAGATAAACACCCAAATCACCGTACCCTGACCGATGGCGTGTGCGGCGATAAAGAGGAAGAAAAAGAGCGGAACCGCCATGCCTTTCCAGCCGAGGAAGAAGGCAAGCGACACCAAACCGAGCGAAATGATGTAGCCGAACGAGCCGATATACATCAGTTGGCGGCGGCCGAATTTATCGATTAATGCCAAGCCGACGAAAGTGAAAATCAGGTTGACCAAACCCACGCCCACGCTGCCGCCCAAGGCCGCGCTTTTTTCCAAACCTGCGATTTCAAAAATACGCGGTGCGTAGTAGAGGAAGGCGTTGATGCCCGACATTTGGTTGAAAAACGCAATCAGGAATGCCAGTAAAACAGGCAGGCGGTATTTTTTCAGCCACAGGCTTTCTTTTTTACCGCTGTCTTCGCGGGTGGAGGCGACCAATTCTTCAATGTCCGCATCAGGATTGACCAAGGCAAGCACTTTGCGCGCTTCGTCGATACGCCCTTTCATCACCAACCAGCGCGGCGAAAGCGGAATGCTCAACACCATGACGGTATAAATCAAGGCAGGGACGACTTGTACTCCCAGCATCCAACGCCAAGTGTTCTCGCCCAAATTCAGACCGGAGAAAATATAGTTGGAAAGATAGGCAATCAGGATACCGAAGACGATGTTGAATTGATACATCGCCACCAAGCGTCCGCGTTTTTCGGCAGGCGCGATTTCGGTAACGTAGGCAGGCGCGGCAATGGTCGATGCGCCGATGCCCAAGCCTCCGATGAAGCGGAAGAAGGCGAAGGAATAAGGGTCGTTGACCAAGGCAGAACCGAGCGCGCCGACGACATACAACGCGCCGATGACAACCAGCGTTTTTTTACGCCCGAATTTATCGGTCGGTATGCTGCCAAAGAGCGCACCGATGACCGTCCCCCAAAGCGCAGATGACATAACGACCAAGCCGTGGAACCAATCCGGGCTTTTCCACAATTCCTGCAATGCCTGATCGGCACCGGAAATCACGACGGTATCGAAACCGAACAGAAAACCCGCCAGCGCGACCGTAATGGACCATCTGAGAAGTTTTGACTGATTCATGAAGCGTCCTCACTTGATTGACAGTTAAGAAAACCCTACCCGCCGCGCTCCGTATAAACGGAAAGCGGAGCGGCAAAACTTCTGTTTTCAGCCGGTTTTAGTAACGTGCCATCAGGCAAGACGCGCGGGAGATTTTAGTTGGAAGAATAGAAAGGCGCGGCTTTCTGAAGAATGATGTTATTGTTGAGAAGCATTTTTTATTGATAAAAGGCCGGGTCATTATGTTTTAAAACTCATAGGCTGGCAAGACGCTATCAGTGTCAAAATTGATTATTCACAAAGTTTGCACCGGAAAGGGATAGGATCGTCTGAAAGCCAAAGCTTGGATTGAATAAGGTTTTTTGTTGAGGGGTGTTTCAGATGATGGTACGGCATTCGGTCAAAATATCGGGGCGATTCGAAAAATTTGCCTTCAGACGACCTTTACTTTACTTTGTTGCGTTACTACAATATTTTCATTTCGATATATCGGGTCGATTGCCTGCGTTTCCCGCAGATATATATCTCCCCGGGAGAACCATAAACAAACCCATCAGGAGCGCATCATGAACGCCTCGCAATTAATCAGCAGCCTGACTCAAACCGTCGGCGAAAAATACATCATCACCGACCCCGCGAAAACCGAACAATACCGCCAAGGCTACCGTTTCGGCGAGGGTAGGGCGTTGGCAGTGGTGCGCCCCGGAACCGTTCTGGAAATGTGGAAAATTTTGCAGGCCTGCGTCGAAGCGGACGTGATTGTGATTACGCAGGCGGCGAATACCGGTTTGACGGGCGGCTCGACCCCCGACGGCAACGATTACGACCGCGACATCGTGATTGTGAACACCATGCGGATGAACATCATCCAAACCATCAACAACAACGAACAAGTCGTCTGCCTGCCCGGTTCGACCCTGAACCAGCTCGAATTGCTGCTGAAACCTTTGGGGCGCGAACCGCATTCGGTCATCGGTTCATCCTGCATCGGCGCGTCCGTCTTGGGCGGCGTGTGCAACAACTCCGGCGGCGCATTGGTGCAGCGCGGCCCGGCCTACACGGAAATGGCGCTGTTCGCCCAAATCAACGAAGAGGGCAAATTGGAGCTGGTCAACCATTTGGGCATAGATTTGGGCGACACGCCCGAAGAAATCCTGACCAATCTTCAAGGCCATCATTATCAAAGAAAAGACATCATGCAAGACGCGGGCAAAGGACACGACCACGCCTATTGCGACCATGTACGCCAAGTGGACGAACCGACCGCCGCGCGTTTCAATGCCGACCCGGCGCGCCATTACGAAGCGTCCGGCTGCGCGGGCAAACTGATGGTTTTCGCCGTCCGCTTGGACACTTTCCCGCAAGAGAAACAAACCGCCGTGTTCTACATCGGCACCAACGACATCAACGAACTGACCGACATCCGCCGCGCCGCCTTGGGCGAATTTGAAAGCCTGCCCGTTTCCGGTGAGTATATCCATCGCGACGCTTTCGATATTGCCGACGTGTACGGCAAAGACACGTTCTATGTCATTAAGAAATTCGGTACGCACCAACTGCCGAAATTATTTGATTTCAAAGCCAAAGTTGACCGATTCGGCAAAAAAGTCAGCTTTCTGCCCAAACATTTTTCCGACAAGGTCATGCAGTTCGTCAGCAAATATCTGCCCGACCACCTGCCCAAATCCATGCGCGATTACCGCGACAAATACGAACACCATTTAATTCTGAAAATGGGCGGAAAAGGCGTCGATGAAGCGCGCTCGTTCCTGAAAGAGTATTTTGCGCACCACGGCGGCGCGTTTTTCGAATGCACCGCCGAAGAAACCCAAGCCGCCATGCTGCACCGTTTTGCTGTCGCTTCCGCCGCCATCCGCTACCGCGCCGTGCATGATGATGAAGTGGAAGATTTGGTCGCGCTGGACATCGCCCTGCGCCGCGACGACCGCGACTGGTTTGAAAAACTACCGTCGGAAATCGACAATAAAATCATCCACAAGCTCTACTACGGACATTTCATGTGCCACGTTTTCCATCAGGATTACATCATCAAAAAAGGCAACGACTGCATGGCATTGGAACACGAAATGCTGCATCTTTTAGACCAACGCGGCGCGCAATATCCCGCCGAACACAATGTCGGTCATTTATACGAAGCGAAACCCGCGCTCAAGCAGTTCTACCGCAAACTCGACCCGACCAACAGTTTCAATCCGGGCATAGGTAAGACCAGTAAGAAGAAAAACTGGGCTGAATGATAAGGTTAGGATTGGATAAGTGAATGAAAGGTCGTCTGAAAACTGTATTCGGTTTTCAGACGACCTTTTTTGATTTTTTTTCCATTTATACCTATTTTTTAAAACTATCGATGTAATTAAATAATTATATAAATCTAATCAATTTCTTGGCTGTTTATAACTATTGGTTTTATCAAAATAATTATCAGGTCTTTCAACTTTGGGATTTGTTTCCCTACTATGCCCTCCATCTTTTGACAAATCGCAAATAAAAAGGAAACCAATATGGCACGCTTAACCGTACACACCGTCGAAACCGCTCCCGAAGCAGCAAAACCCCGCGTCGAAGCCGCGCTGAAAAACAACGGCTTCATCCCCAACCTCATTGGCGTATTGGCAAACGCGCCCGAAGCGTTGGCGTTTTATCAAGAAGTCGGCAAACTGAACGCCGCCAACAGCCTGACTCCCGGTGAAATCGAAGTCATCCAAATCATCGCCGCCCGCACCAACGAATGCGGTTTCTGCGTGGCAGGCCACACCAAGCTGGCAACCCTGAAAAAACTCCTGTCCGAGCAATCCATCAAAGCCGCGCGCGCGTTGGCGGCGGGCGAGTTTGACGATGCCAAACTGGGCGCGCTCGCTGCGTTCACCCAAGCCGTGATGGCGAAAAAAGGCGCGGTATCCGATGCCGAACTCAAAGCCTTCTTCGACGCCGGTTACAACCAGCAGCAGGCTGTCGAAGTCGTAATGGGCGTTGCCTTGGCGACTTTGTGCAACTACGTCAACAACGTCGCGCAAACAGAAATCAACCCTGAATTGCAGGCGTTCGCCTGATTCTGACCCAAGGTCGTCTGAAAAGCGGCGGCAAAACCGTTTGCCTGTTTTCAGACGACCTTCTTCAAAAACGCCGTCCCTGTAACGGACTGCCTCCCCTTTCCAACGGAACGCCCTCCCCGCGCCGTCCGCACACATTTTCAAGGATAAGACCATGAACCGTGAAACCTTATTGTCTCAAGTTGCCGAACTCGTCAAAACCAAACTCAAACCCTTAGTGGACGAAATCGACCGCAATGGCTTGTATCCTGAAGATTTTATGCGCGAACTCGGCGCCATCGGCGGATTCGGCGCAGTCGGTACGGAAGTGGAAGGCGGCAACGGCTTGGGTTTGGCGACGCAAATCGCCGTCTTGCGCGAAGTCGGCAAAGAATGCGGCGCGACCTCGTTCAGCGCATGGTGTCAGGCGGCTTGCGCTTGGTATCTGCACCAGACACCCAACCAAGCCGTCAAAGACAAATACCTCGCCGACATCCTGCAAGGCAAAGTCTTGGCGGGTACGGGCATGTCCAATACCGTCAAACACCTCGCCGGCATTGAAAAACACAACCTTCAAGCCGAGCGCGTGGACGGCGGCTACAAAGTCAACGGCGCGCTGCCGTGGGTATCCAACATCGGCGAAGACCACATCTGGGCGAATACCGCCCAAATCGGCGACGGCTACGTCATGTTCATCACCGGCGGACAATGGGAAGGCGTGACCCTGCAAGCCTGCCCCGAATTTTGCGCCCTCGAAGGCACGCGCACGTTCAGCCTGAACTTCAAAGACGTATTCATCCCTGACGAAGACGTGATCGCCGCGCCCGAACAGTTCTCCGACTACATCGCCTCCATCAAGTCCGGCTTCATCCTGCTGCAAATCGGCATCGGCGCGGGTGTGATCGACGGCAGCCTCGGCATCATCCGCATCGCCAACGTCGTCAACGCCGAGGTCAACAGCTATCTCGACGACAGTTACGACAGCCTCAAAGCCGCCTTGGACGAAACATGGCAAACCACCGAACGGCTGGCAGACTTGGCTTGGAACAACACGCCCGACAACCTCGCCACGTTGAAACTGCGCGCCGCCGCCGCCGAACTGACGCTTGCCGCCGCCCAATCCGCCGCCTTACACGCCGGCGCCAAAGGCTACCTCATGCGCAGCCCCGCCCAACGCCGCGTCCGCGAAGCCATGTTTGTCGCCATCGTTACCCCCGCGTTGAAACACTTGCGCAAAGAAATCGCGGCGCTGGAAGCGGCATAAGGGCTGAAACAGACCAACAAGGGGTCGTCTGAAAACCTTTTGCCGACCGTTTTCAGACGACCTCAACCATTAGAAGGAACACACCATGGCACAATACATGTGCGGCCCTTGCGGCTGGATTTACGACGAAGACCTCGGCGATCCCGAACACGGTATCGCCCCCGGCACCAAATTCGATGACATCCCCGACGATTGGAAATGCCCCGAATGCGGCGTGGGCAAAGAAGACTTTTACCTGCTGGACTTCGTGATATAGCTTTGGACAAACTGAAAAGGTCGTCTGAAAACGTTGGGTCAAACGGTTTCAGACGACCTTTTTCAATGAAGCTTTTTCATTTTTCGGATGGATAAACAGAAGTAAACGATAAGGCTTGGCTACTTCTTGTTTGAGTTTGTTTTAACAATCCGAGGAGGGGTTTTATTGAGGGAGACTTCAGGAGAAAAACAAGAAGCCGCTGTTTTTGCAGCGGCTTCTTGTCCGGTTTGGCGGAAACGGTGGGATTCGAACCCACGGAGGATTTGCACCCTCAGCGGATTTCGAGTCCGCTGCATTCAGCCTCTCTGCCACGTTTCCGTAGAATAAAGTAAAACCAAATAAAAATGCTGTTGGCTGGGCTTCACTTCATTTTTATTTGGTTTTTCTATTTTCAAGAAATGGCGGAAGCGGTGAGATTCGAACTCACGGAGGGCTATCAACCCTCGACGGTTTTCAAGACCGTTGCATTAAACCGCTCTGCCACGCTTCCGTCTCTTGAAGCGGGAATAATAATGAAATTTGTCGGGTTTGCCAAGCGAAATTTTAAGGCGAATATTTAGTTTTTTGTTTTTACTTGGTTTGTTCTTTGCGCATGAACACCCATTCGGACTCGTTAGACGCGGCTGCGTTAAATGAGTAGCCTTCGTAATCAAAGTTTTTCAGCATTTCCGGGTCGGTAATATTATGTTCCGCCGCGTAGCGTACCATCAGTCCGCGCGCGCGTTTGGCGTAGAAGCTGATGATTTTGTATTTGCCGTTTTTTTCATCCTTGAAAACGGGGGTAATCAGGCGGGCTTTGAGTTTTTTAGTGTTGACGGATTTGAAATATTCTTGCGAAGCGAGGTTAACCAATATGTCGCTGCCTGCTTGGGCAAGGGTGTCGTTCAGCAGGTCGGTGATGATGTCTCCCCAAAATTCATACAGGTTCTTACCGCGCGTGTTGGCAAACGCCGTTCCCATTTCCAAACGGTAGGGCTGCATCAAATCCAGCGGGCGCAGGATGCCGTAGAGGCCGGAAAGCAGGCGGACGTGTTGTTGCAGATATTGGATTTGTTCGGGTTTGAGGGTGTCTGCGGCGATGCCTTCGTAAACGTCGCCGTTGAACATAAAGACTGCCTGTTTGGCGTTTTCAGGGGTAAACGGCGTATGCCATTCGGCGTTGCGCTCGGCGTTTAAGAGGGCGATTTTGTCGGAAATGTGCATCAGCTCGGCGATTTGCTGCGGGGCAAGTTCACGCAGTTGGCGCATCAGGATTTCGGCTTCAGCCAAGAGGTCGGGTTGGGTGAATTCTTTGACGGGCGCAGGGTCTTTTTCATTGAGGTTTTTGGCGGGGGAAAGGACGAAGAACATGATGGACTCGGAGATGTGATAAACAGCGGCATTGTAGGTTTAAAATGTTTTATGGGCAAGTTTGATAAGTGAAGTAAATGCCGTTATAGCAAAGGCGGTTTATATGGATATAAAAAGGTCGTCTGAAACTTTTCAGACGACCTTTGGCGATAAACGGATTTATTGGGTGCTGATAATTCGGTTGATCTGCCATTCAAGAAACGGCGTATATGCCGAGGCGCGGCGGATAATGGCTTGGTCTTCGTTATCCGGCGTGCTTGGGCGGCTTTCAGCGGTTTGGATGTTTTTGTTGTCCCATTTGTGGAATGCTTTGCTGTGTTGATGATAGAAACCGCGTTCGGTGATGATGACTTCGGGGTTGTAGCCGTAGCCGCACCATGCGGAATCGGGTTGCGGGGCGGTGAGGTTGCAGCCGGTTTGGTAGTAGCGCGATTTGGATAGGCTTAAGTTGTAGAGGGTCGGCAGGATGTCTTTGTGCGAACCTGCGCGTTCGGGATGGTATTCGGCGCTGCCGCGGTAGGCTTGTGGAACGTAAAGGTAGAAGGGGACGCTGTGGCCGAGTGCGGCATCGGCGGATTCAGGATAGCCGATGGCGCGCATATTGTGGTCGCCGGTGGCGGCGATAATGGTGTCGGGCGCGATGGTTTTCACTTTGCCGATAAAGCGGCCGAGTTGGTCGTTGCTGTATCGGAAGGTGTTGAAAATTTCATTCAGCTCTTTGCCTGAGGCGAGGTTGGCAAGGCGTTTCTGCTCTTGTTCGTCCAAGCGGAAGTTTTTCGCCTGATGCGGCGCGGGCAGGCGGTAGGGCGGATGGTTGGTCACGGACATCATCATGATGAATACGGGCGTGCCGTTTTTTTCGGCGCGCGCGAGTTCTTCTTCGGCATAGCGGAACATGAATTCGTCGGGCACGCCCCATGTGTCGGATTTTGCTTCGGGATAGTGGGTTTTGAGGGTGTTTTCATCGATGATTTCGTTGACGCCCAAGTGCCGCAGGAAGGTGTCGAAATCGCGCCAGCCGCCGTTGCCTGCCGTAATATAGACGACGCGGTAGCCGGCATCGAGATAGGGTTTGAACATGTTGCCTGGGAAGGTTTTGTTTTTGGCAAGGGATTGGCTGAGGTTGAGGCGCGGGCTGCGGACGAAGAAGCGGTGCAGGGTGTCGCTGGTGCCGTCTCCTTCGGAAACGAATTTGCGGTACACCCAGTCTTGCTGCCAGTGTTTGCCCAGTTCGCCCAAGAGGTCCCGTTCGGGATTGTCCATGTTCAAGAGATGCGCGCTCATGCTTTCCATGACGGTGAGAACGACGTTGGGACGGTGTTTTTCGACGGCGGCGTTTGCGGCGGTTTGGGCAAAGAGCTGCGTCAAGTCGGCGTCGGTTTTTTTATCGAGCAGGGTACTGATGAGCCGGCTGCCGTCTTCGTCGGAGACGGGATGGAAGTCGTTGCTGTTGCGGTATTCGTTGACTGCCCAGCTTAGGGAGGTCAGGGCGTTGGGAACGAGTTTGTTGATTTGCGGTGCGGCGGAAATCTGCATGGCGGTCTGACGCAGGGGGAATTTGCCGAACGAGCCGCGTATGCCTGCGGCAAGCGCGAGGATGGGTAAGAGGACGGCGGCAATCCAAGCGGTTTTCCCCCATGAGGTCGTCTGAAAGCGGGTGCGGCGGCGGATGAGGCTGAAGATTTTGCCGAAAACGAAAGCTGCGGCAATCAAGGCGGCAAGACAGGGGATGACGGGATAGTCCGACCAGACGGTTTTCAGGACAGCGCGGGTGTCTTCGTCCGCCAGCCCGAAGACGAAGACGTCAAATTGACGGTCGTAAACGCTGTAATAGAACCAGTTGCCCAGCGCGGCGGCAAAGGCGGTCAGGAAAAGGACGGTTGCGACGGTAGGCAGGAGGCGTAGGGTAAAGGCGGCGGTTTTCTGCGTAGCCAGTCCGAACAGCCCGATCAGGAAGGGGAAGGCGGCGGCAACGGAGGCGATTTTGATGTCGAACAACAGCCCTTTGACAAACAAAGCCGCCAAATCGCCCGTATAACGGCTGCGGATGTCGTCTGAAACGAAATGGTGCAGCATGAAGAAACGTTCGGCGGAGAAAACGGCGACGATGGATGCCCATAAAATCAGGCAGATGAGGAGGGTTTCCGATAGGCGGTAAGGCGGGTCATCATAATTGGCGGGTAAGATAGGTTGGATGTAAATTTATATCAAATTTAGTAAGGTGTAATTTTACGGTTTAGCGGTGTGGTTTTCAAGATATGGCAAAAGATTATCGGGAATAGGAGGGGTTCAGACGACGCTTTATCCGACATTTCTGCGCTACTTCATTTATGTAGGAAGGGTTGCGCCGCTGTATGGGTATTTGGATTTTTGTTAAACCGGTTTGGGCAGTTTTATAGTGGATTAAATTTAAATCAGGACAAGGCGACGAAGCCGCAGACAGTACAGATAGTACGGCAAGGCGAGGTAACGCCGTCCTGGTTTAAAGTTAATCCACTATAAAGGAAAAAGGTCGTCTGAAAACCTTCATCTTCCGTTTTCAGACGACCTTTGATGCGATGGCTGCCGTTCACAACACTGATTTCACAGTATCCACCACATTGTCCACGGTAAAGCCGAATTCTTTGAACAGTAGTTCGGCAGGGGCGGATTCGCCGAAGCGGTTGATGCCGACGACTGCGCCGTTCAGTCCGACATATTTGTACCAGCCGTCGGCGTGTCCGGCTTCTACGGCGATGCGCGGCAGGCCTTCGGGCAGGACGGCGGCTTGATAGGCGGCGTCTTGGCGGTCGAATACGTTGGTGGACGGCATAGACACGACGCGTACGGCGATGTTTTGCGCGGCGAGGGCTTTTTGCGCTTCCAGAGCCAGCTCGACTTCGGAACCGGTGGCAATGATGACGGCTTGGGCGTTGTCTTGGGATTCGCTGATGACGTAGCCGCCGCGTTTGATGTCGTTCAGTTGTTGCTCGTTGCGCGCTTGGAATTTCAGGTTTTGACGGCTGAAAATCAGGCAGGACGGATGGTCTTTGGCTTTTACCGCTTCCGCCCATGCCACCAGCGATTCGGCGGTGTCGCACGGACGCCATACGTCCATATTCGGAATCAGGCGCAGGGTGGCGGTTTGCTCGACGGGTTGGTGGGTCGGGCCGTCTTCGCCGAGGCCGATGGAATCGTGGGTGAAGACGAAGACGGGGTTGATTTTCATCAGCGCCGCCATACGCAGGGCGTTGCGTTCGTATTCGCTGAACATCAGGAAAGTCGCGCCGAAGGGTTTCACGCCGCCATGCAGGGCAAGGCCGTTCATGATGGCACCCATGCCGAACTCGCGCACGCCGTAGTGGATGTAGTTGCCGCCTTTGTCGCGGGTAACGGAGACGCTGCCTGACCAGTCGGTCAGGTTGGACGGGGTCAGGTCGGCAGAACCGCCCACCAGTTCGGGCAGCTCTTTAGCCAAAATTTCGATGCTGTTTTGGCTGGCTTTGCGGGTGGCGATGGTTTCGGCTTTGGCGCACACTTCTTTCAATGCGGTTTGAACGTAGGCATCGAAATTGTCCGGCAGTTTTTTATCCATGCGGCGCACGAATTCTGCGGCTTCGGCAGGATATTTGGCTTGGTATTGCGCGAACAGCTCGTTCCATTCCTCTTCCAATTTTGCGCCTTGTTCTTTCGCGCTCCATGCGTCGTAAATTTCTTGCGGAATTTCAAAGGCGGGGTAAGTCCAGCCCAAATGTTTGCGCGTGGCTTCGATTTCGTCCGCGCCCAAAGGTGCGCCATGGGTTTTGTGGCTGCCTTCTTTGTTGGCACTGCCTTTCCCGATTAAGGTTTTGCAGCAGATAATAGACGGTTTGCCGGTTTCGGCACGGGCGGCTTCGATGGCGGCTTGAATGGCGGCGGTGTCGTGGCCGTTTACGTTGGGAACGACGTGCCAGCCGTAGCTTTCAAAGCGTTGCGGGATGTTTTCGGTAAACCAGCCGTCTACTTTGCCGTCGATGGAAATATTGTTGTCATCATATAAAACAATCAGTTTGCCCAAGCCCAAAGTGCCGGCGAGCGAACAGGCTTCGTGCGATACGCCTTCCATCAGGCAGCCGTCGCCCATGAAGACGTAGGTGTAGTGATCGACGATGTTCAAACCGTCTTTATTAAATTCGGCGGCAAGGATTTTTTCCGCCAATGCCATACCCACCGCGTTGGCAATGCCTTGTCCCAACGGGCCGGTCGTGGTTTCCACGCCGTCGGTGTAGCCGTATTCGGGGTGGCCGGGGGTTTTGCTGTGCAGCTGGCGGAAATTTTTCAAGTCTTCAATGCTCAGGTTGTAGCCGGTCAGGTGCAGCAGGCTGTACAACAGCATGGACGCGTGGCCGTTGGAGAGGATGAAGCGGTCGCGGTTGTAGAATTTGGGGTTGGCGGGGTTGTGGTGAAGGAATTTCGTCCACAATACTTCCGCCATTTCCGCCATACCCATGGGCGCGCCGGGGTGGCCGGAATTTGCTTTTTGAACGGCATCGGCCGAGAGGAAACGGATTGCGTTTGCCAGTTGAGACATTTTGTACCTTCCTTGCTGTATTGGTTTGAAACGGTAATAACGGTAAAGAAAATCCCGTTGATTATCGCCCGATTCGGGCAGGCTTTCAAGGATGCGGGCGTCTTTCAGACGACCTTTCCGCCTATCGGAAGGACAACTTCAAACCAGTACGGCATCGGTTTCGCATTGTCCTGTTTTAAAAATTGTCCGCATAAGGGGTCGTCTGAAACAGGCAAAGCAGATGAGATTAACTGTTATTCCGTTTTGAAACAGTAGTTTATAAATTTTTATCAGAGATATAGCGATTCACTATAAGCATAGCGTCATTGGTTATATGCAACTGCTTGAATATCGCCGATTTCGGACTCGGACAACAGAAAAATCAAAACGGGTGGCATATAAAAGCCAAGTAGGGCTTTTTGCTTTGGTCAAGTTCAAATGATATGATTCCGACGCATATAAAAGGTCGTCTGAAAAACCAATCAAACCAGTAATCAGAATAAAAGACCTGCGCGCAAACACACGAAGGAACACTGAAAAATGTCAACAGAAAACCAAGCCGAAAACGCTGTGTCAGAAGAAAAAAACGCTGCCCCGAAAGAGCAGTCCGAGAAACCGGCAAAAACCGCTCCGCCCAAACCCTCAAAACCCAAATCCAGCGTCATCCAAATCCATCCCGAAGGCGAACGCATCCATCCGAAAAAAGCGGAAGGGCGGTTCGCCAAATTGCGTATAGCCGCCGTATTGGCGACGCAGTTTGTGTTTTATGTGATTCCGTGGTTCAACTGGAGCGACCGTCAGGCGGTACTCTTCAATATTCCGGACCGGCATTTCTTCATTTTCGGGCTGTCGCTGGGTATGGGCGACTTGATTTACCTTGCCCTGCTGCTGATGATTTGCGCCTTCGGGCTGTTTTGGTGGACGACGATTGCCGGACGCTTGTGGTGCGGCTATTCCTGCCCGCAGACGGTTTACACCGAAATCATGCTTTGGATCGACAACTTGGTCGAAGGCGACCGCAACAAACGCCTGAAGCTGGAAAAATCGCCGTGGAATTTTACTAAAATCCGCATCAAAGCAACTAAAGCCCTGCTGATTTTCCTTGTCTGCGCGTGGACAGGCATTACCTTTGCGGGCTGGTTTGTCCCGATCCGCCAGTTCGTTCCCGACTTGTTTGCCGGAGCGGCGGGCGGCGGCGCAATGTTTGCCGCAGCGTTTTACGGCTTCATGACCTTCTTCTTTGCCCACGTTATGCGTGAGAAAGTGTGCCTGCATATGTGTCCGTATGCACGCTTCCAAAGCGCGATGTTCGACAAAGACACGCTGATTATTTCTTACGATACCGAACGCGGCGAACCGCGCGGCGCACGCAAGAAAACCGCCAATAAAGAAGACAGCGGGTTGGGCGACTGCATCAACTGCACCATGTGCGTACAGGTCTGTCCCGTCGGTATCGATATCCGTGACGGTTTGCAGTATCAATGTATCGGCTGTGCGGCGTGTATTGATGCCTGCGACGAAATCATGGACAAAATGGGTTATCCGCGCGGCCTGATACGCTATACGACCGAAGGCGCGTTGGAACACGAATATCCTGAAAGCGACATCAAAAAACGCTTGAAACGTCCGCGTGTGGCGGGATACGGCGCTGTTTTGCTGGTGGTTATTATTGCTTTCTTGGTCGGACTTTCCACCCGCAAAATGGTCGAAGTCGATATTTTGAAAGACCGCGGCGTGATGGTGCGCGAAAACAGCAAAGGTTGGCTGGAAAACGCATACAACCTGCGCATTATCAACAATAGTGAAAACGAACAAGTGATGACTGCGGCAGTCAAAGGCTTTGAAGAAATTGCCCTGACCGGATTGCCGGAAGGCGGCGTGAAAATCGCACCGCGCCAAACGTTGACCATCCCTGTCCAAGTTTCCACCATTCCCGAATACGCCGACAAGGGCAGCCATCCGATTGAGTTTACCTTCACTTATCGCGAAACCGGCAAAGCAGATGGCAAACCTACTATCTTGGAAGAAGAAGCAACCTTTATCGGAGAATAAAACGTGTCCGAGCAAAAACAAGTCAAACCTTGGTACAAACACATTTGGCCGTGGGTGTTGATGGCGGGTCCTATTTTCGTCGTGATTGCCAGTGTCGCCATGTTCTTCGTCGCCAAAGAACATGCAACCGATTTGGTAACGGACGACTATTACAAAGACGGCAAACACATCGACATCCAGCTTCACCGCGATGAAGAGGCAGTGAAGCGGCATATGCAGGTGCAAGTGCTGATCAGTCCGGATAAGGATGCGGCCAAAGTGTTTGTCAGTGGGGAATTCGATCCCAAGCAGCCTTTGAATCTCCTTTTGATGCACCCGACTAAAAAATCGGAAGACCAAACCGTCAAATTGCACCCCGTCAGTGCGGAAATCCAAAACGGTCGTATGGAGTATGAAGCGACTTTCAAACCCCTGCCGCCGACCAACCACTGGTATCTGCGCGTGGAAGATACCTCGGGTGTTTGGCGGGTGGAGGATAAATGGATAGTCAGTCAAGGCAATGCAATCAATCTGACCCCTATGAACAAGTTGTTTGAGAACGCCAATCAGAAGCCGAAAGATTCAGGACAATAGTTTGACAGGCTCAAAAGGTCGTCTGAAAAATTTCAGACGACCTTCATGTTGTAAGGTTTGTGATGATGTTGGTGCAAATATAGTGGATTAACTTTAAACCAGTACGGCGTTGCCTCGCCTTTGCTCAAAGAGAACGATTCTCTAAGGTGCTGAGGCACCAAGTGAATCGGTTCCGTACTATAGTGGATTAAATTTAAACCAGTACGGCGTTGCCTCGCCTTGCCGTACTATCTGTAATGTCTGCGGCTTCGTCGCCTTGTCCTGATTTAAATTTAATCCACTATATCTGTACTGTCTGCGGCTTCGTCGCCTTGTCCTGATTTAGTTAATCCACTATAAAGCGGGTAGGGCAGTATCGGTTGTAAACGTAGCTGAATGACTGCTAAGGCAGGATAACCGTTTTCAGACGACCCCGGTCGTCATGAAAGTAACAAGGACAAGGTATGAGCAAACGCTGGCGCAGGCTGACGGACAACGAAATCAAAATGGCAAAGCTGATTTTTGCCGACAGCATTGATTACGCCCGCGTCAAAATCTATCAAGGCATTCCTTGCCTGCCGACCATGCAGGTTGCCGTTTCGCCCAACGGGAACATCTATTTCCCGCGCAATAACTGTCCTGACGACTTTGCCCTCGCTTCCGAGTCCCATCAAATATGGATGATTCATGAATTGACCCATGTTTGGCAGTACCAGCAAGGATTTAAAACCTGGTTGGGCGGATTGTTTTTGTTCGTCAGCGGAGGCTACCGCCGCCGCCGTGCCTATCTCTATCCCAATCTGTCTGATATTTATCATTTCGGTATGCTGAATATGGAGCAGCAGGCGGATTTATTGGCGCATTATTACGCGTCGTGTTATCTAAAAGGCAACATATACAACGCCCAAAATCAAACCTTTCAAAAGATTTTAAAGTCGTTTATCGACGACCCGTGCCAAAAAGAATGGCTGCCTAAATGCAGGTTTTATCGAAAAAACAAACGGACTTGAAGGCTTTTGCTGTCTGAAAGATGGTTAAAACATATGCTTTCAGACAGACAAGTCCGTTATAATAGGCAAATTAACTATCATAACCACATCAAAGGTAAATCATGCCTTGGAACATACCGATTTTTCTGACTTGGATGCGCGTTTTGCTGATTCCGGTCTTTACTTTGCTGTTTTTCCTGCCAAAAGGGTGGATTGCACCGGAAACCGTCAATTGGACTGCTGCTATCATTTTCGCACTCGCAGCCGTAACCGATTGGTTTGACGGATTTTTAGCAAGGCTTTGGAAGCAAACTTCCGATTTCGGCGCATTCCTCGATCCTGTTGCGGATAAATTGATGGTAGCGACCGCATTATTGCTGCTGGTCAGCCTTGGCCGTACTTATGTTATTTTCGCCATTATCATCATCGGCAGGGAAATCACCATTTCCGCCTTGAGGGAATGGATGGCGCAAATGGGCAGACGCAGCAGTGTTGCCGTTGCCACGATCGGCAAATTTAAAACCGCCGCGCAAATGGTTGCCATATTTTTATTGCTCTTAGCCTCCAATCGATTTGACAATATTTTTTACCTGACAGGTAACATATTGATGTTTATCGCATCTGTATTAACCCTCTGGTCAATGTTCTATTATCTGAAAATGGCGTGGCAGGAAATCAAATAAAAAATAAAACAAACCCCTTGACGACAAGTTTTAAATCCATAATAATTGCGTCTTCTTCAGAAACAGCAGCAAGAAACAGACATTCGGCGGGAATAGCTCAGTTGGTAGAGCGCAACCTTGCCAAGGTTGAGGTCGCGAGTTCGAGACTCGTTTCCCGCTCCACAGTTTAATTTTCAGATGTGTCCCATGCGGGAATAGCTCAGTTGGTAGAGCGCAACCTTGCCAAGGTTGAGGTCGCGAGTTCGAGACTCGTTTCCCGCTCCAAACGAATCCTGTCTTAAGTTGCTATAAAGTTTCTCCGATGCGGGAATAGCTCAGTTGGTAGAGCGCAACCTTGCCAAGGTTGAGGTCGCGAGTTCGAGACTCGTTTCCCGCTCCATCGTTCAGGCACATTTGGATATGCGGGAATAGCTCAGTTGGTAGAGCGCAACCTTGCCAAGGTTGAGGTCGCGAGTTCGAGACTCGTTTCCCGCTCCAGTTTGAACACTACTTGGTAGTTTGTTTGGCGAGATAGCAAAGTGGTTATGCAGCGGATTGCAAATCCGTCTACGCCGGTTCGATTCCGACTCTCGCCTCCACTCATTTCATGGCGGGGTGGCAGAGTGTTTATGCTATAAGGGGTGCAACCCTTATATAGGCCGGTTCAAATCCGCGCCCCCGCCTCCAAATTTTCAATATAAAACAGTCTACGCCCGGGTGGTGAAATAGGTAGACACAACGGACTTAAAATCCGTCGGCCCTAAACCGGCCGTGCCGGTTCGATTCCGGCTCCGGGCACCACAACCGCTTTTAGAGCGGTTATTTTTTTGCCTGTCGAAGCCTAACACCGTAAACCAAAGCCAAGAAAGACAAGGCTTCTCACTGGTTTCGGTATCTTTATAGTGGATTAAATTTAAATCAGGACAAGGCGACGAAGCCGCAGACAGTACAGATAGTACAGCAAGGCGAGGCAACGCCGTGCTGGTTTAAAGTTAATCTACTATACATCATATAATTCTGCCTATTTCTGCCTAATTGAATCAACCTAAAATTTACGGTATCTTTTGCGGTATCTGAAAAATACTGTAAAAATGAAGCTGAACGACCGACAAATCAAAAACACCAAGCCTGCCGAAAAACCGTTTAAGCTGAATGACGGCAAGGGCTTGTATCTGTATATCAATACGAGCGGCGGGAAGTTATGGGGGGTGATTTTTCGCATAAAGGCAAACGGAAAACGCTTTCAATCGGCAAATATCCGACCGTATCACTAGTGGAAGCCCGCCAAGCTGCTGAAAACGCCCGCCGCTTGCTTGCATCGGGACAAGACCCCAGCGAAGCCAAGCAACAGGAAAAACGCGAATGGCAAGCCGCTGTCAGTAATATAGTCAATTAAAATCAAAATAGGACAGTAGCTCATCGTCAAATCGGGCGTAATCAGACAATACGGT